>NZ_JBFRDB010000031.1:0-25247 GCF_052113365.1 Arthrobacter sp. YAF17
GGCCGTCTCCAGGCCCAGCACGCCGCCGCCGAGGACCACCACGCGCTTGCCGCCGGCCACCGCCGCCTGCAGCACCGAGGCGTCGCGCAGGTCCCGGAGCGCGGTCACGCCGGCAGGCAGCACAGGGGCCGCCGGGTCCGGGTTGAGCCCGGTGAGGTTGGGGATCACCGGGCGGGAGCCCGTGGCGAAGACCAGCCGGTCGTAGCCGGGGGAGGTGCCGTCGGTGAGGACCAGTTGCTGCCTGGCGCGGTCCACCCGGCGGACCCGGACGCCCAGCCGGACGTCGACGCCGTCGGCAATCAGTGCCACGGCGTCGGACAGTGCCAGGGCCGACGCCGTGGTCCGCCCGACGCCGAGGTCCGCCACCAGCACACGGTTGTACGCGGCCTCCGCCTCCTCGCCGACCACCGTCAAGTGCGCGAGTCCGCTGCGGACCGCCGGCAGCAGCTCGTCGACCAGCCGCGCGGCCACCGGCCCGAAGCCCACAACAACAATGCGCTCAGTCATGACGCACCTTCCTTCTGCAGTTCATTGGCCGGCAGTTCACTGGCGCGGAGCTTGCCGGCGCCGGGCCGGACCCAGACGTGGCTGTTCTTGAACTCCGGCATCCCGGAGATCGGATCCGTCGCCGCCTCGGTGAGCCGGTTGGCGCTCTCCAGCTCCGGGAAGTGGAACGGCAGGAACACCGTTTCGGGCCGGATCTCTGTGCTCAGCTCGGCGCGGCAGGTCACCTCGCCGCGCCCGTTGGAAATCGAGACGATATCGCCCTCGGCGATGCCCTGCGCGGCGGCGGCCGCCGGATGGATCTGCAGCCTGGCTTCCGGCTGGGCCTCGGCCAGTGCGGCGACCCGCCGCGTCTGCGCGCCGGACTGGTAGTGCTCCATCAGCCGCCCGGTAATCAGGGTCATGGGCTTACCGGCCCGGTCCGCGGCGTCCGCGGCGGAGGCCGCAGCAGAAGCACGACGGCGGGGCGTCACCTTGGTGAACACGGCCCGCCCGTCCGCGTGGGCGAAGGCGTCAAGGAACAGCCGCGGCGTCCCGGTGCTGCCGGCAGGGAAGGGCCAGTAGGAGGCTTCGCCGCGGTCCAGCATGGCGTAGTCGATTCCGGAGTAGTCGGCCAGGCCGCCTTCGGAGGCGAGCCGGAGTTCCTCGAACACGGTCTCCGGGTCCTCGCTGAACATCGAGGGGGCGTCCAGGGCCTCGGCCAGCCGGGTCATGATCCACAATTCGGTGCGAACCCCGGGCGGGGGAGCAATGGCCCGGCGGCGCCGGAGCACGCGGCCCTCGAGGTTGGTTAGGGTGCCTTCCTCCTCGGCCCACTGGGTGACCGGCAGGATCAGGTCCGCCTCGGCGGCCGTCTCGGAGAGGAAGAAGTCGCAGACCACCAGGAAGTCCAGGCTCCGCAGGCCGGTGATCACGGCGTTGGCGTCCGGCGCGGAGACCGCCACATTGGCGCCGTGCACGAACAGGCAGCGGACGCCGTCGGGCTGTCCCAGGGACTTCAGGAGCTGGACGGCGGGGAGGCCGGGGCCGGGGATCAGCGTCTCCGGCACGCCCCACACAGCTGCCATGTGGGCGCGGGCGGCGGGGTCGGTGATTTTGCGGTAGCCGGGGAGCTGGTCCGCCTTCTGACCGTGTTCGCGGCCGCCCTGGCCGTTGCCCTGGCCGGTGAGTGTGCCGTAGCCGCTGCGGGCGGACCCCGGGAGGCCCAGCAGCAGCGCGAGGTTGATGGCGGCGGTGGCGGTGTCCGTGCCGTCGACGTGTTGCTCCACGCCGCGGCCGGTGAGGATGTAGCTGCCGCCTCGGCGGGCTCCGTCGGCCAGCCGGCGGGCGGTTTCGCGGATCAGTCCGGCCGGGACACCGGTCAGGGACTGTACGCGTTCGGGCCAGTAGGAGGCGACGCTGCGGACGACGGCGTCGTACCCGGCGGTGCGGGCCGCGATGTAGCCGGCGTCGGCGAGGCCCTCGTGGATCACCACGTGGGAGATGCCGAGTAGCAGGGCGAGGTCCGTGCCGGGCAGCGGCTGCAGGTGCAGCCCGCCGCCGTCGGACGTAAATGCCGCGGTGGCCGAGCGGCGGGGGTCCACCACAATCAGCCCGCCGGCGTCGCGGGCGCCCTGCAGGTGCTGGACGAACGGCGGCATCGTCTCGGCGACGTTTGAGCCGAGCATCAGGATGGTGCTGGCGGAATCGAGGTCCTCCAGCGGGAACGGCAGGCCGCGGTCCAGCCCGAACGCGCGCATCCCGGCCGCGGCGGCCGAGGACATGCAGAACCGGCCGTTGTAGTCGATCCGCGACGTGCCCAGGGCCAGCCGGGCGAACTTGCCCAGCTGGTAGGCCTTCTCGTTGGTGAGCCCGCCGCCGCCGAAAACTCCGACGGCGTCCGCCCCGTACCGGGCGCGGGTGGCCTTCACCGCCGTGGTGACGAGCGCCAGGGCTTCGTCCCAGCCGATGGGGCGGTGCACGCCGTCGGCCCCTTTGAGCAGCGGCTCGGTGACCCGGCCGGGGTGGTTCAGCAGTGACGCAGAGGTCCAGCCCTTGCGGCACAGCCCGCCGCGGTTGGTGGGGAAGTCGCGTCCGGACACGGCGAGGGGCGCGTCGGGAAGGGCAGAGCCCTGAAGTGCGACGGCGGCCTGCCCCGGCACGGGGTCTGACCCCGGCCGGAAAGCCGGGGTCAGAGCCGCTGGAGTGGTGAGCGTCATGGCGCACTGCAGAGCGCAGTAGGGGCAGTGCGTAGCGGCGCCGTTGGTCATGTTAGACGTGTCCCATCGCGTTTCGGTTGGCGTTGCGGATGTAGCAGAACCAGCAGACGGCCAGCATCAGGACGTAGGCCCCGACGAATCCGTAGAACGCCGGCGTGTACGAGCCGCTGGCGGTGTTGGAGGCGTTGAGGACCTGCGGGATGACGAACCCGCCGTAGGCTCCGATCGCCGAGATCAGGCCCAGGGCCGAGGACGCGAGCCGCTGGGTGGTCACCGTGCTGGCGCCGGACTTGGCGGCCCGGCTGGAGGTGGCGAAGATGATGGGGATCATCCGGTAGGTGGCGCCGTTTCCGAAGCCGCTGGCGGTGAAGAGCAGCAGGAACAGGCCCAGGAACAGCCAGAAGTTCTTCAGCGGCAGGGTCCAGATCATGGTCAGGGTGATGACGGCCATCGCGGCGAACGCGGCGACGGTCATCCGGGCGCCGCCCATGCGGTCCGCCATGCGTCCGCCGTAGGGGCGGGCCAGCGAGCCGACCAGCGGGCCCAGGAATGCCAGGGACAGGGCCACGGTGCCGACTCCGATGGAGGAGAACGCCGGGAAGTAGTCCTTGATGAGCTTGGGGAACACACCGGCGAAGCCGATGAACGAGCCGAACGTGCCGATGTACAACAGCGCCATGATCCACAGGTGCGGTTCCTTGAGCGCGGCGAGCGAACCCGCGACGTCGCCCTTGGCGCTGGTGAGGTTGTCCATGTACTTCCAGGCGCCGAAGGCGGCGAGCAGGATCAGCGGGACCCACATCAAGCCGGCCATCGGCAGGTTCACGGTGCCGGCGGCCAGCAGTGTGATGGCAATCGGGACGGCGAGCTGTGCGACGGCGGCACCGAGGTTTCCGCCGGCGGCGTTCAGGCCCAGCGCCCAGCCCTTTTCGCGGGCCGGGTAGAAGAAGGTGATGTTGGCCATGGAGCTGGCGAAGTTGCCGCCGCCGAAGCCGGCCAGGGCCGCCACGAACAGCATGGTGCCGAACGGGGTCTCCGGGTTGGAGACGCACATGGCCAGCCCGATCGAGGGGATGAGCAGCAGCATGGCCGAGACGATGGTCCAGTTGCGGCCGCCGAAGCGGGGGACCATAAACGTGTACGGGATGCGGAGGGTCGCGCCCACCAGGCTCGGCATGGAGATCAGCCAGAAGATTTCCGACGTCGTGAAGGTGAAGCCGGCCGCGGGCAGCTGGACCACCACGATCGACCACAGCTGCCAGACCACGAAGCCCAGGAACTCGGCGAAGATGGACCAGTTCAGGTTGCGGCGGGCGATGGTGCGGCCCTGAGTCTCCCACTGTTCCTTGTTCTCGGCATCCCAGTTGGCGATCCAGCGGCCGGGGCGGAATTCAAGGGCGGGACCGCCGAGGGTGGTGCCGGCATGTGTGGCGGGGGAAATGCCGGTTGGGGCATCTGCGGTGCGTTCAGCAGTCACGGGGACCTCCTTGGGGGATGTTGTCCTTCCAAGGTAGGGAAGCCGCGTTTCCGGGACCGTCGCCGTTTGTTAACGTGCTGTGACGTTTGCCTATCGGCGCGTTTGTGACGACGTGAGGGGCGGATAGGGGGCATAGTGTGATGACCACCACGTGAGACAATTCCCAATGTCCAAATAGTGGACCATTTGTCCATTGACTGGACTCCCGGAACTATTATGTAAGCATACGTATCCCTATCCGGGCGGCTTAAGGCAGCACCAGTCCGGTCTTCATGAAAGCGCTACTACATGTCATCCACTTCTACATCCACGGAGCATGGGTCCGCCAAACCGGTGAACTCGCGCGGCCGCGTTATCGTTGCCAGCCTGGTCGGCACCACCGTTGAGTTCTATGACTTCTACGTGTACGCCACCGCCGCTGTGCTCGTTTTCCCCCGTCTGTTCTTCCCCGGACAGAACGAAACCACCCAGCTGCTGAGCTCTTTCGCAGTGTTTGGCGTCGCGTTCATCGCCCGCCCGCTCGGGTCAATCGTCTTCGGTCACTTCGGTGACAAGTTCGGCCGCAAGGGCACCCTGGTGGCGTCGCTGCTGACCATGGGTATCGCCACCTTCCTCATCGGCTGCCTCCCGACGGCGCTCGTCCCGGGCTGGGAGTTCTGGGCGCCGGCGCTGCTGGTCGTGATGCGCTTTGCCCAGGGTCTGGCCCTCGGCGGCGAATGGAGCGGCGCGGCCCTGCTGGCCACGGAGAACGCTCCGGCCAACAAGCGCGCCATCTACGGCACGTTCCCGCAGTTGGGTGCGCCGATCGGCTTCATCATCGCCAACGTGATCTTCCTGGTGTTCAGCTACGCACTGTCGCCGGAGGCCTTCATGGCATGGGGCTGGCGTGTGCCGTTCCTGCTGAGTGCCGTCATGGTCATCATTGGCCTCTACGTCCGGCTCAAGCTGATCGAGACCCCGGCCTTCACCAAGGTCATCGAATCCAATGAGGTCGCCAAGCTGCCGCTGGCCCGGGTCTTCAAGACCAGCTGGCGCCAGCTGATCCTGGGCACGTTCATCATGCTCGCCACATACGTGTTGTTCTACCTGATGACCACCTTCACGCTGACCTACGGCACCCGGGCCTCCAGCCTGGACGCCGCCAAGGCCGCAGCGGAGAAGGCCGGCAAGCCGATGACCGAGGCCGCAGCCGCGGCGTTCGTTCCCGGCCTGGGCTACAGCCGCAACGACTTCCTCTGGATGCTCATTGCCGGCGTCGTGTTCTTCGGTATCTTCACCCTGGTCTCAGGCCCGCTGGCCGAGAAGTACGGCCGCCGCAAGATGCTGATCGCCGTGACCTTCGGCATCATCGCCTTCGGACTGCTCTTCGTCCCGCTGTTCAGCGCCGGGTTCGTCGGCACGATGGCCCTGCTGATCCTCGGCTTCTCCCTGATGGGGCTGACGTTCGGACCCATGGGTGCGCTGCTGCCGGAGCTGTTCCCGACGAACGTGCGGTACACCGGCTCCGCCATCAGCTACAACTTCTCCAGCATCCTCGGTGCGGCGGTGGCCCCGTTCATCGCTGTCTGGCTCTGGGAGATGGGCAAGGGCAGCCCCATGCTGGTGGGCGTCTACCTCGCCTCCATGGCGGTCCTGACGCTGATCGCGCTGTTCGTCAGCAAGGAAACCCGCGATCTGGAGTACACCAACAACGTGGCCTGACGCCCGTCCCCGGTCTGGGCTGACGGTCCTGCCCAGTTACTGACAGAAATGCCCGGCGTGTTCGCTGAACACGCCGGGCATTTCCGTGTCGGCAGGAGGTTCCGGGAAAGTAACTGGGCAGGAGCGTCGGCGGCAGGCCGGGATCAGCGCGCGTAGAGCTCCACGAAGTTCCGCAGGATCTTCATCGGTTCCGTGGCGGTAAACCGACGGGCGTCCTCCATCAGCATTTCGGCAGATTCGGGCGGGAAGTAGCCGGCGTGGCGATAGATGTCGATCCTGGTGATCAGCCCCTCGGCATCCAGCTCGGGGTGGAACTGGGTGGCGTACAGGTTGGTCTTGATCCGGAACATGTGCACGGGGCAGGCGGCGGAGCTGGCCAGAAGCACCGCGTGGGAGGGGAGCGTGGTGCAGGCTTCCTTGTGGCCGGTGAAAGCAGTAAAGCTCTCCGGCATCCCGCGCAGGAGCGGATCCGCCAGCCCCTCGGCCGTCAGCTTGATGGTCACGCCGCCGAGCCCCTCACCGTAGGTCCGGTCGATCACGGCGCCCTGGTGCCGGCCCAATGTCCCGACCCCGTAGCAGGCACCGAGGAAAGGGAAATCCTCGGCGACGATTCGGTCGAGCAAGGCCGCGAGCTCGTGCTCCACCCGGTGCTGGACATCGCTCTTCTGCCCGGCGGGGTCGCTGGAGGTGAACGGGCTCCCGCCCACAATCACGCCGGAATAGTCGGAGGGCTCAAGCGCCGGCAGCGGCCCGGCTTCCATCCGAATGCGCCTCAGCTGTGAGGGTTCGAGCCCGCCGTAGCGCAGGTAGGCCTCGTATTCGTCCTCGGCGGCGGCGTCCTCGGCCCGGGAGGCGAGGAGCAGGAATTGTTTCACACACCAAGTCTGCACGGGCTGGACACGGCGGCGCCAGAGGCGCGCCAGTGCCCCGCCGGTCGGGCAGCTACTCGGCGGCCGGGTCCTCGATGACCGCGATGATGGCACCGGCGGAGACAGTCTCGCCGGCGGCGGCAGTCAGTCCGATCACGATGCCGGCGCGGTGTGCGGTGAGCGGCTGCTCCATCTTCATGGCCTCCAGCACGACGACGAGATCGCCTTCCGCGACCAGGTCACCCTCGCCGACGGCCACCTTCACGATGGTGCCCTGCATGGGGGAGGTCAGGGCGTTGCCGCTGGCCGCCGCCGCGGCGCCGCCGCTGCGTGCGCGCTTTTTGGCCTTGGGCGGCTTGGCGCCGCCCGTGCCGCCGCCGTTGCCCAGCGACGCCGGGAGGACGACCTCGAGGCGCTTGCCGCCGACCTCGACGACAACGCGCTGGCGTTCGCCGGCGTCGGGCGTTTCAGCGTCGGTGCCGGTCGGCGTCCAGGCGGGGATGTCGTTGACGAAGGCCGTCTCGATCCAGCGGGTGTGGACCTTGAACGGGCCCTCGGCGGGAGCGAAGTCTGGGTTGGTGACGACGGCGAGGTCGAACGGAATGACGGTGGGGATGCCCTCGACCACCATTTCCTCGAGGGCCCGCCGGGAGCGCTGCAGTGCCTGCGCGCGGGTGGCGCCGGTGACGATCAGCTTGGAGAGCATAGAGTCGAAGTTGCCGCTGATGACGTCGCCCTGCTCCACACCGGAGTCGATCCGCACACCGGGGCCGGTGGGGTTCTTGAGGAGCCTGATGGTGCCGGGCGCGGGCATGAAGTTCCGGCCCGGGTCCTCACCGGTGATGCGGAATTCGATCGAGTGGCCGCGGACCTCGGGGTCGCCGTAGCCGAGTTCTTCGCCGCGGGCCAGCCGGAACTGTTCGCGGACCAGGTCGATTCCGGTGACTTCCTCGGACACGCAGTGCTCCACCTGGAGGCGGGTGTTGACCTCCAGGAAGGAGATGGTGCCGTCCTGGCCCACGAGGAACTCGCAGGTTCCGGCGCCGAGGTAGCCGGCTTCCTTGAGGATGGCCTTGGAGGATTCGTAGAGACGGCGGTTCTGCTCTTCGGTGAGGAACGGGGCCGGGGCCTCCTCGACGAGCTTCTGGTTGCGGCGCTGCAGCGAGCAGTCGCGGGTGGAGACCACTACGACGTTGCCGTGGGCGTCGGCGAGGCACTGGGTCTCGACGTGGCGCGGGGCGTCCAGGAAGCGTTCGATGAAGCACTCGCCGCGGCCGAAGGCGGCGACGGCCTCGCGCACGGCGGATTCGAACAGTTCCGGGATTTCCTCGCGGGTGCGGGCCACCTTGATGCCGCGGCCGCCGCCGCCGAAGGCCGCCTTGATGGCGACCGGCAGGCCGAACTTGTCCACGAACTCGAGGATTTCCTCGGCGGACTCCACCGGGTCGGCCGTGCCGGGAACCTGCGGGGCGCCGACCTTTTCGGCAATGTGGCGGGCCTGGACCTTGTCGCCCAGGGCGGAGATCGCGGCGGGGGAGGGCCCGATCCAGGTGATGCCGGCGTCGATCACCTTGGCGGCGAATTCGGCGTTTTCGGCCAGGAAGCCGTAGCCGGGGTGGATGGCATCGGCGCCGGAGCGCTGGGCCACCTCGATCAGCTTGTCCATCACGAGGTAGGACTCGGCGGCGGTGTTGCCGCCCAGGGCGTAGGCCTCGTCGGCGAGCTTGACGTGCAGGGCGTCGCGGTCCGGATCCGCGTAGACCGCCACGGAGGCGATGCCTTCATCGCGTGCGGCGCGGATGATGCGCACGGCGATTTCACCGCGGTTGGCGATCAGCACCTTGCTCAGCGGATGGGTGACTGCGGCGGTGCCTTCATTGGCTGATCGCTGCACGGGATTTGCGGACTGCTCCGAATTTGCTGACAAGGCGTCTCCTTCTTTCCTTCAGGGAGCCTAGCGCGGTTTTGTGGGTTCCGCCGATATTACTTGCGGATTCCGCGCGTAAAGCGCCCAACCTTTGTAGGGTTGCTACAAAGGCCTGCGAATTAGCTCACTCAGCCCGGAGCAGCGCGGGATCGGCGGCCCCGGTGGTCCAGAATTCGGTGATGTCCACCTGCGCCTGGCCCAGCAGCCCGCGGAGGGTGGAAATCGACAGCCCGACGACGGCGTGCGGGTCGCCGTCGACCTTGCGGATGAAGGCCCCGCCGTAGCCGTCGATCGTGAACGAACCGGCGCATTGCAGCGGCTCGCCGGTGGCGATATAGGCGTCGATTTCTTCGGGTGCCATCTCCATGAAATGGACCTCGGCGGAGGTGACGTGGCCGAGGGTGGCGCCGGAACCGGCGGCCCCGGACTCCCCGGATTCCTCCGTGTCGCGGCAGTCGACGAGCCAGTGGCCGGTGTGCAGCACCCCTTTGCTGCCGCTCATCCGGAGCATCCGCTCCCGGGCGACGTCGGCCGTGTACGGCTTGCCGTGCGCCTCGCCGTCGAACTCAAAAACGGAATCGCAGCCGATCACCAGGGCGCCGTCGGCCTCGGGCAGGGAGGCGACGGCCTCGGCCTTGGCCCGGGCCAGGAGCAGCGCAGTGTCGTGCGGGTCGGTGACGCCGTAGCGGGCCTGGACGGCGTCCTCGTCCACGTCGGAGACGAGGACCTCGTGCCGGATGCCGGCGTCGGTGAGCAACTTGGTGCGGGCGGGGGACTGGGAGGCAAGAATGAGGCGGGTCACCGCTCCAGCCTAGTTCACGGCGGCACAGCAACGCGGGGTCACCTGGCGCCCATCCCGAGGGGAGTTATGGGCGCGTAGTGACCCCGCGTTGCTGTGCGGCGGTACCGGGGTCCTGCGGTGTGCGGGAGCGCTGGCGTAGGGTCTATTGCATCCGCACGCCGCACGATCTTCTGGGGGAAGAATGCTGCTGACATCAAACATGACCGCACCGTTGGTGCCGGACTGGAGCCTTCTGGGGCTCGTCCTGGTTGCAGGCGTGGTCCTGTTCGTCGTTGCGCTGATCAGCATCGCACGGAACAGGACCTACACGTCCGGGGGCCTTGTCGTGTGGGCCCTCATCGTTCTGGCGCTGCCGCTGCTTGGGTCGGTGCTGTGGTTCCTTATTGGGCGCAGGGCACAGTCCTCCTAGGCAGAGCAATGCGGGGTCACCTGCAGCCCATCCGGAGCGGATTAATGGGCGGTAGGTGACCCCGCGTTGCACTGGCTCGCGCCGGTCAGCGCGCGCCGACCTCTTCGGGCTCCGGCTCGGCGACGTCCGCCGTCGTTGTGCCCGGCTGGCGCAGCTTGGCGCCCTCCACGTCCACGTCGGGCAGGATGCGGTCCAGCCAGCGCGGCAGCCACCAGGCCTTTTCGCCGAGCAGGTACATCACGGCCGGGACGATCGTCATGCGGACCACGAAGGCGTCGATCAGCACGCCGAAGGCCATGGCGAAGCCGAGCGGGCGGACCATGTTCAGGTGCGAGAAGATGAAGCCCGAGAACACGCTGACCATGATGATCGCGGCGGCGGTGACCACGGCGGCGGCGTGGCTGAAGCCGGAACGGACCGCGTGCTTGGCCGATTCGCCGTGCATGTAGGACTCGCGCATACCGGACGCGATGAACACCTGGTAGTCCATGGCCAGGCCGAACAGCACGCCGATCAGGATAATCGGCAGGAAGCTCAGCACGGCGCCCGGATTCTCGACGCCGAAGATGCCCCCGAGCCAGCCCCACTGGTAGACCGCGACGACGGCGCCGAAGGCGGCGGCTAGGGAGAGCAGGAACCCGCCGGTGGCGAGCAGCGGCACCCAGATGGAGCGGAACACGAGCAGCAGCAGGATCAGCGACAGCCCCACCACGATGGCCAGGTACGGCGGCAGTGCGTCGCCGAGTTTGGTGGACACATCCACGTTGCCGGCGGTCTGTCCGGTGAGGCCGATGCTGACGCCGGTGGAGTCCTTGATCTGGCCCTTTTCGGCGCGGAGCTCGGAAACCACCCGGACGGTGCTGGCGCTGGCCGGGCCCTCGTTCGGGATGACCTGGAACACCGCGGTGCGGCGGTCCTCGCTCAGGGCCAGCGGCACGGCGGCGCTGACATTGTCCGTTCCGCGCAGGATGTCCGCGACGTCGAACTGCTTGGCCTGTGCCTCGGCTTCGCTGAGCCCTGCGGGGAAGTCGCCCACCACGATGATCGGGCCGGTCATGCCCTCGCCGAAGCTCCGCTTGGTGACGTCATAGGCCTTGAACGCCTGCGACGCGACCGGCTCGGAACTGGCGTCCGGCAGCGCGAGCCGCAGCTGGCTCGCGGGCAGCGCCACGATACCCAGCAGCACCACACCGGCCAGCAGCGCCAGCCACGGGTGGTTGGTGACAATGCCGCCCCAGCCGTGGCTGCTGCGGTATTCCTCCTTGGCGCGGTCCTCGGTTTCATGGCCGGGGGCGGCATTGTGCTTCTCCGCCTTGGCCCAGGCCCGCTTGGAGATCAGCTTCCGGCCCACGAGCGAGAGGATGGCCGGTGTCAGGGTCAGGGCGACGACGACGGCGACCGCCACCGTTCCGGCCGCCGAGAGGCCCATGACGGCCAGGAAGGGAAGGCCCGGGACGACGAGGGCCGCGAGGGCGATGATGACGGTCAGGCCGGCGAAGAGCACGGCGTTGCCTGAGGTGCCCGTGGCCAGCGCCACGGACTCCTCGGCATCCATCCCGGCGAGCAGCTGGCCGCGGTGCCGGTTGACGATGAACAGGGAGTAGTCGATACCGACCGCCAGGCCCAGCATCAGCGCCAGCATCGGGGAGATGGAGCTCATGTCCACGGCGCCGCTGAGGGCGAACGTGGCGCCGACGCCGACGGCGACGCCGACAAGTGCCATCAGCAGCGGAAGGCCGGCGGCGATCAGGGTGCCGAGCATGATGATGAGCACCAGGGCGGCCACGGCGATGCCGATGATCTCGGCGGTGCCGAAGAGCTCGGAGATGTCCTCGCTGATTTCCTTGCTGGGCAGGGCTGTCACGTCGGCGGCGGAAACCTCGCCGACGATGTCCTGGACCTGCTGGCGTACCTCGGGGTTGAGCCCGTTGATCGACGTCCTGAACTGGACCTGGGCAATCGCGGCCTTGCCGTCCTCGGAGACGAAGCGGAGGCCCTCAGAGGCCTTCAGCTGGCGCGTGCCCAGGGCCAGCTTGGCCTCGCCGGCTGCCAGTTCCGCTGTACCGGCGTCGAGCTTTGCCTGACCTTCGGCGAGGGCCGCCTTCTGCTGGCCGAGCCGGGCCTCGATCGCGGCCGGCGTCATGCCGGCGGCAGCCATCTGCTGCTCGGCGGCTTCCAGCTGGGCCTTTCCGGCGGCGAGCTCGGCAGCGGATGCGTCCAGCCGGGCCCTGCCGGCAGCGGACTGCTCCTTGCCGGCGGCGAGGTCCGCGGCGGCCTTGTCGAGCTGCGCCTGGGTGGCGAACGGGTCCACCGTGCCCTGGACGTCCGGAAGCGTTTTGAGTTCGGTCAGGGCGGCGGACACAGCGTCCTTGCCCGCCTGGCTGAACTGGGCGCCGTTGGCTTCAAAGACAACGCTGGCGGAACCACCCGAAGACGAGGGGAGCTCCTTTTTGAGCTTATCCGCCATCTGCTGGGTTTCGGTTCCCGGGATCTGGAAGTTGTTGGACAGCGTGCCGTGGAAGGCGGCCGCCGCGCCGCCAACCGCCACCATCACTGCGAGCCACAGCGAGACGACGAGCCAGCGGTGGCGGTAAGAGAACTTGCCGAGGCGGTAGAGCAGTAGGGCCATGTCAGTGCCGATCTGGGGAAGGGGTGGCGGTGGACGTGTCGGCCGGGGTGGTGGCCGGGGTGGAGGTGACTGCCTGGGCGGCGGTGTCGGGGCGGGCGAACCCTGAGCCCAGCAGGCTCATGGAATCGATCAGGAGCTGGCGCAGGCTGGACAGGGAGTCCGGGGTGAGGGATCCGCCGCACCGGGCGAACCAGACGTCCATGGCGGCCTTGCCGCAGGAGATGACGGAGCCGGCCAGAGCGCGGAGGTACAGTTCGTCAAGTTCGACGCCGGCGCCCCCGCTGGAACGCTCACGGGCCGCGGCAATGATCTGCGCGGTGCAGTGGTCCCAGGCTTCCAGCTCGGACCGGCTGAGCTGCGGATTGGCCTGGCCCAGGCTGTACAGCTCGGCCAGCGGGGCCACCGTCATCGGGTCTGCGAGTTCCACGAGCGCCGCCCGGGCCGATTCCATGAACGGTTCCCCGGCCGGCCGCAGCCTGAACTGCTGGAGGGCCTTGTCCAGGAAGCCGAAGGTGACGGCCGCAATGGCCGCCTCGGTGCTGCCAAAGTAGTTGAAGAACGTGCGGCGGGAGATGCCGGCGGCGTCGGCGATGTCCTCGACCGTGAAGTTGCCGGGGCCGTTGGACTTGAGCAGCGCCAGGGCGGCGTCGGTGATGGCCTGGCGGGTAGCCGCTTTGTTCAGCTCGCGGCGCGACGGCGCCGACGGCGGGTCGGCGGGCACGGAAGTTTCAGGGAGCGCGGCATCGCTGGGGGAGGGGGAAGCGGGCACGCAATTACACTACGTGCATGTTTGCACTCAGGGCAACTTTTCCCCGCCCGCGGATTTGGTGAGGAAGATGGACTGTCCCGTGGCGCCGGGTTCGCCTTCCGGGATGGGGATGGCGAAGACGGCGGTGCCGTAGGCGCACACCTCGGTCCAGGTCGCCGCCAGTTGGGAGTTGTCGAAGCGCATGGCCACGATGGCGTTGGCTCCGCGTTGCTCCGCCTCCTGGACCATCCGGGCCATGACCTCCTGCCGGCTCTCAGAGACCATGCGCGTCATCTCGGGCAGTTCCCCGCCGCCGATCGAGCGGAAGCTTGCCATCACCTGGCCGCCGATATCCCGGGCGCGGACGGTCAAACCCATCACCTCGCCGAAGACGGCGTCGATCCTGTGGCCGGGGATGTTATCGGAGGTTACGATCAGCATGCCCTGAGCGTACCCAGTCCCGGGCCGTCCTGGCCGGTCACCCTGCGAATAAACCCGGCAAAATCTCCCAAAATATCCGCCCCGGGCGCGCCGAAACCTTCACAGCAAGATGAAAGGTTCCGAACAGCTCCTGCTAGAGCGGTCCGCGCAGACTTGAACTACGTCTTGAACGAGACAACCACCGCTACCCGCCGTGGCCACACGGACGAACCAGGAGACAACACATGTCACGCACGAAGAGAATGACCCTCGCCATTTCGGCCGGGGCCTTGGCCCTTGGCGCCGGCCTTGGTGTCACCGGGATGGCCTCCGCCACGACTACTCCGACACCCACCCCGAGCTCCAGCACGTCGACGGAGGCAACGCCTGGCACCACCGACGGCCAGGGCATGCGCGGCGGCTACGGGCACGGCAGGGGCGGGGACCGCGGCGTCGCCCAGGCTGCCGAGCTGGCAGCCAAGCTCGGCGTGGATGAAGCCAAGGTCAAGGAGGCCCTGCAGGCCTTCCGCGAAGCCAACAAGCCGACCACTCCGCCGGCCGACGGAACCAAGCCGGACCGCGCAGCCATGGAGGCGGCCCTCGCCAAGTCCCTCGCGTCCTCGCTGGGCATTGACGAGTCCAAGGTCACCGCGGCCCTCGAGGAACTCCGGACCGCGGAACAGGCCGACCGCGCCGCGGCGCTGAAGACCAAGCTGGACAAGGCCGTCACCGACGGCACCCTGACCCAGGCCGAGGCGGACGCCGTCACCAAGGCCGTCGAGAAGGGCGTGATCGGCGGCGGCGGACACTAGGACCGTGCCCGGCCGCCGCCCCTGACGCGGCTTGACGCAAAAGAAGTCCCCGGGAGCTTCCCGGGGACTTCTTTCGTTATGGCTCGTTCCGGCCGTTACGCCTTGGCGTCGGCCAGCTCGCGGCCCGCCGGCGATGCTGCGGGAGCATCTGCAGCCGAGGAATCGACGGCGGCGGCGCCGGTGTCGACAGTTCCATCGGCGTCGTCGCTGAACGGGTCACCGTTGCGCGGTGCGTTGTAGAGCGTCTCGTCCAGGATGCCCTGGCGCTTGGCAACGATGGTCGGAATCAGGGCCTGCCCGGCCACGTTGACGGCCGTGCGGCCCATGTCCAGGATCGGGTCGATCGCCAGCAGGAGTCCGACGCCGGCCAGCGGCAGTCCCAGCGTGGAGAGCGTCAGGGTCAGCATCACGACGGCGCCGGTGGTGCCCGCGGTCGCGGCGGAGCCCAGCACGGAGACGAGGGCGATCAGCAGGTACTGGGTGAAGTCGAGCTGGATGCCGAAGAACTGGGCCACGAAGATTGCGGAGATGGCCGGGTAGATCGCGGCGCAGCCGTCCATCTTGGTGGTGGCGCCCAGCGGCACGGCGAAGGAGGCGTAGGCGCGGGGAACGCCCAGGGAGCGTTCGGTCACGCGCTGGGTCAGCGGCAGGGTGCCGATCGAGGAGCGGGACACGAAAGCGAGCTGCACGGCCGGCCAGACGCCGGAGAAGTACTGCTTAATGGACAGCCCGTGGGTGCGGACCAGGACCGGGTAGACCACGAACAGCACCAGGGCCAGGCCCACATAGATGGCAAAGGTGAACTTGCCGAGCGAACCGATGGTGTCCCAGCCGTAGATCGCTACGGCGTTGCCGATCAGGCCGACGGTGCCGAGCGGGGCGATCCGGATGATCCACCAGAGGACCTTCTGGATCACGGCGAGGGCGGAGGCGTTGAGGTTCAGGAACGGCTCGGCCGCCTTGCCCACCTTCAGCGCGGCGATGCCGACGGCGATCGCGATCACCAGGATCTGGAGGACATTGAAGCTCACGGAGGTGGTGGCGACGCCCTCGGTGACGGTGGTGCTGGCGCCGAGGCCCAGGAAGTTCTTCGGGAAGAGCCCGATCAGGAACGCCCACCAGCTGCCCACCTTGGACGGTGCTTCGCCTTGGCCGGTGATGCCGGTGTTGGCGCCGGGCTGCAGGAGCACGCCCAGGCCGATGCCGATCAGCACCGAGACCAGCGCGGTGATGCCGAACCAGAGCAGCGTGTTCCAGGCAAGCCGGGCGGCGTTGGAGACAGCGCGCAGGTTGGAGATGGAACTGACGACGGCGGTGAAGATGAGGGGCACGACGGCGGTCTGCAGCAGCGAGACGTAGCTCGAGCCGATGGTCTGCAGGGTGGCGCCGAGGGCGTTGGGGTCCGCCTTGGTGCTGCCCGTGTACTTGGCCAGGAGGCCAAGGCCCAGGCCCACGATCAGGGCGGCGATGATCTGGAAGCCGAACGAGCCGGCCCATTTGGGCAGCTGGAAACCGGGCTTTCCTGCGGTTGCGGGGGTGCTTGTCTGAGTGGTCACCGGATCACGCTAGGACCGGACCACCTATCACGACGAACGCATGTTGAGAAATATTACGCGGCAGGCTCTGGGCTCCGGCGGCCGGATCTGCGGAAAGACGCCGGAAATCCACCTGTTTGTGAAGTTATTCCAGCCCCCGGTGTGGCGATTGTCTCGCCACGCAGCTCGAGTTTGCAGTTCGCGGCAATGTTTCCGAAAAACATTGCCGCGATCTGCTATCTCGCGCACGGCGTCCGTCCTAGAGTGGTGGCCATGGCTATCGCACGCTTCCCCGCCGTCGTCCTCGACTGTCCCGACCCCAAGATCCTGGCCGAGTTCTACGGCGCCCTGCTCGACTGGAAAGTAGAGCCGGGCGACGACGCGAGCTGGTGGTCCGTCCGCGCCGAGTACGGCGACTCGATCAGTTTCCAGAAGGTCGAGTCCTTCAACCCGCCGCAATGGCCGGGCCAGGACGTGCCGCAGCAGATGCACCTCGACGTCGTGGTGGACGACCTCGACGACGCTGAGGCGGCGGTGCTCGAGCTCGGCGCGACCAAGCACGAGCACCAGCCGGGAACGACCTTCCGGGTCTTCCTCGACCCGGCCGGCCACCCCTTGTGCCTCTGCCTGAGCTGACGGCTCCTCAGCCGGGAACCGGACCTACCCCAGCAGCGCGCGCTTCAGGGTGTCGAGGCCTACCGAACCGATGTTGAGCGCCTTCGTGTGGAAGGCCTTGAGCTCGAACCCTGGCCGGGATTCGAGCTCGGCGCGGATCTGCTCCCAGAGCCGCTGGCCCACCTTGTACGACGGCGCCTGCCCCGGCCAGCCGAGGTAGCGGGTGAACTCGAACTTCAGCTGGCCCTCGCTGATGGCAAGGTTCTGCTTGAGGAACTCGTAGCCCGTGTCCGGAGTCCAGGTGCCCGACCCCCAACGCTCGGGCACCTCCAACTCCAGGTGTACGCCGATGTCGAACACCACCCGGGCCGCCCGCATGCGCTGCATGTCCAGCATGCCCATGTGGTCGCCCGGATCCTTCAGGTAGCCCAGTTCCTGCATGAGCTTCTCGGCGTACAGCGCCCAGCCTTCGCCGTGCCCGGAGGTCCAGCAGACGTTCCGGCGCCACTTGTTGAGCAGCTCGCGGCGGTAGGTGGCGGTCGCGACCTGAAGGTGGTGGCCCGGGACGCCCTCGTGGTAGACCGTGGTGGTCTCGGCCCAGGTGGTGAAGGTGTCTTCGCCCGGCGGCACGGACCACCACATGCGGCCCGGACGGCTGAAGTCATCCGAGGGCCCGGTGTAGTAGATGCCGCCCTCGTCGGTCGGGGCAATCTTGCACTCCAGGGTCTTCATGACCTCCGGGATGTCGAAGTGCACGCCCGCGAGGTCTGCCACGGCCTTGTCGGAGAGCTCCTGCATCCAGGCCTGGAGGGCGTCGGTGCCCTTGAGCTGCCGCGCGGGGTCGTTGTTCAGGACCTCCTTGGCTTCCGCGATCGTGGCGCCGGGGCGGATCTCCCCGGCCACCCGCTCCTGTTCGGCGATCAGGCGGTCGAGCTCCTGAACGCCCCAGGCGTACGTCTCCTCCAGGTCCACGGTGGCGCCGAGGAAGTCGCGGGAGGCCAGCGAGTAGCGCTCGCGGCCGACGGCGTCCTTCTCCGGGGCGACGGGCAGCAGCTCGGACTCCAGGAAGCCGGCCAGCCGGGAGTAGGCCACGCGCGCCGCGGCAGCGCCGGTGTCGAGCCTGGACTGCACGTCCCCGGGCAGCGGGCCTTCCGCGGTCTTGGCGTCGGCGGCCAGCTTCGCGAAGAAGCCGTCCTCCGCGGCGTGCTTGGTGGTCTGTTCGATCACGATCTTCACCTGCCGCAAGGCGGCGACTTTGCCGTCCTCCTTGGCGGCGCGCAGCGACTCGATGTAACCGTCCAGCGCGGCGGGGACGTTGTGCGCGCGCCCGGCGATGTGGTCCCACTGCTCCGCGGTGTCCGTCGGCATGAGGTCGAAGATCGCCCGGATCTCCTGCGCGGGGGAGGCGATGTTGTTCAGCTCGCCGAGGCCCCAGCCGGATTCGTGAAGTTCCAGCTGCAGGCCCAGGCGCTCCTGCATGGCATCCAGGGTGACGGCGTCGACGTCGTCCACGGGCTCCAGCCCGTCCAGCGCGGAGAGGGCCTCGCGCGCGGCGGCAGCGAACTCCTCGTGCCCTGCGGGGGAGAAGTCCTGGTATTCGGTCTCATGGCCGGGCAGCCCGAGCTCGGTGGCGAAGCTCGGGTTAAGCCGGATCAGCGTGTCCGTGAAGGCGTCGGCGACGGCATCGATGGCGGTCTGCGGGCGCACGGCGGATGTGTTGTCAGTGGGTTCGATAGTCACCCGAACGAGACTAGCCGGGCCGCCGCTGTTATGAAAGGGTTGCTGAACTTTTTGTTAGCCCCGGCTGCGCTTCCATGAGCCGGGACCCGGCTTCGGCGCCAGCTGCAGCTGCTGGCGGCGGATCCACTGCCGGGCGCTCGGCTTGGCCGGCGCGTCCGCTGCGCCGCTGCCCAGCGACAGGACGACGGCGGTCAGCGCCGCAAGCTCTTCCGGCGTCGGATCGCCCTTGGCGACGGTGAGCAGGGTCTCCGGCGCGGCCGCCCCGGCGGGGTCCACGGGCTCGATTCCGGTCACAGCGGGATGTTCCCGTGCTTCTTGGCGGGGAGGCTGGCACGCTTGTCCCGCAGGGCCCGCAGGCCCTTGATGATCTGCAGCCGGGTCTCGGACGGGGCGATGACGGCGTCCACGTAGCCAAGCTGGGCGGCCTGGTACGGGTTGAGCAGCTCTTCCTCGTACTGCCGGATGACCTCGGCGCGCTTGGCTTCGACGTCGCCGCCGGCCTCCGCCACCGCGGCAAGCTCGCGGCGGTACAGGATGTTGACCGCGCCCTGGGCTCCCATGACGCCGATCTGCGCGGTGGGCCAGGCCAGGTTGAGGTCCGCGCCGAGCTTCTTCGAGCCCATCACGATGTACGCTCCGCCGTAGGCCTTGCGGGTGATGACGGTCAACTTGGGCACGGTGGCCTCGGCGTAGGCGTAGAGGAGCTTCGCGCCGCGGCGGATGATGCCTTGGAATTCCTGGTCCTTGCCGGGCAGGAAGCCCGGAACGTCCACGAGGGTGATGATCGGGACGTTGAAGGCGTCGCAGTGCCGGACGAAGCGGGCGGCCTTTTCCGAGGCGGCGATGTCCAGGGTGCCGGCGAACTGCATCGGCTGGTTGGCCACGATGCCGACGGTGTGGCCCTCCACCCGGCCGTACCCGATGATGACGTTCGGGGCGTAGAGGGACTGCATCTCCAGGAAGTGCGCGTCGTCCACGATCTGCTCGATGACCTTGCGCATGTCGTAGGGCTGGTTGGCCGAGTCCGGGATGAGCGTGTCCAGGGCGAGGTCGTCGTCGTCGAGCTCCAGCTCCTGGGAGTGCTCCAGCACGGGGGCTTCGGCGAGGTTGTTGGAGGGCAGGAAGTCCAGGAGTTCGCGGACGAATTCGATGGCGTCGGTTTCGTCGGAGGCGAGATAGGTGGAGGTGCCCGTGTTGGCGTTGTGCTGGCGGGCGCCGCCGAGGGTTTCCATGTCCACGTCCTCGCCCGTGACGGTCTTGATCACGTCCGGGCCGGTGATGAACATGTGCGAGGTCTTGTCCACCATGACCACGTAGTCGGTCAGTGCGGGGGAGTAGGCCGCGCCGCCGGCGGAGGGGCCCATGATGAGCGAGATCTGCGGGACGACGCCGGACGCGTGTACGTTGTTGCGGAAGATGTCGGCGAACATGGCCAGCGAGGCGACGCCTTCCTGGATGCGGGCGCCGCCGCCGTCGAGGATGCCGACCACAGGGCAGCCGTTGCGAAGCGCGAACTCCTGGACCTTGACGATCTTCTCGCCGTTGACCTGGCTCAGCGAGCCGCCGTAAACGGAGAAGTCCTGGCTGTACACGGCCACGGGGCGGCCGTCCACGGTGCCGTAGCCGGAGACCAGGCCGTCGCCCAGCGGCTTCTTCTTCTCCATGCCGAACGCGGTGGAGCGGTGCACGGCGAGGGCGTCGAACTCGACGAAGGATCCGGCGTCGAGGAGCAGGTCGATGCGCTCGCGGGCGGTGTTCTTGCCGCGCGCGTGCTGCTTCTCGATCGCTTCCGGGCCGGAGGGCTGCTCGGCACGGGCCTGGCGGTCGCGGAAGTCGGCAATCTTTCCCGCGGTCGTGGTCAGATCGTGGCTCATCAAGTGTCTCCGGCTCTGTCGCTGATTGTTCTGCTGAATTCTCTGGTGCGGGTGGTGCTGTGCTGCGCCGGCCCTGTCCCGCGGGGCTCTTTAGTTGGTATCCACAAAAGCCGGGCCTTGTTGGCAAGTCTAGTGACGCTATTGACCCGCGCCGCTGTAGAAACCCTACAATTTTCCGGCGGAAGCTTCCCTGCCGCCGCGTCCGGCCGCCCGGCAATCCGCGGGAGGCGCCGGGCATCCAGCCTGGCCGACCGGCGCGTTCCCGCCCAGTTACTGCCAGCGGCACCGGACTCCAGCCGGACTCCGGCCCCGGGATTCCGCGGGCGCCCGTGGCAATTCCGCACCCGGCGGCCGGGTAACCGGGCAGGAGCGTCGGGATCCACGCGCCATGAAGTATGTTACTCGCCAGTAACATCGGCTAGAGTGTCCTCATGACTTTGAGCAATGATGCTTCGGGCACCGCCCCGCAATCCCAGCAGCCAGGGCCCTACCAGGCCGCCGGTTCCCTCCAGGGCCGCACCATCCTCATCTCCGGGGGAAGCCGCGGCATCGGCCTGGCGATCGCCACCCGGGCCGCCCGCGACGGCGCCAACATTGTCCTGATGGCCAAGACCGGCCAGCCGCACGCCAAGCTGGAAGGCACGGTCTACTCCGCCGCCGAGCAGATCGAGGCCGCCGGCGGGCAGGCCCTGCCGCTGGTCGGGGATGTGCGCAACGACGCCGACGTCGCCGGGGCGGTTGCCGCCGCCGTGGAACGCTTCGGCGGGATCGACATCGTCATCAACAACGCCTCCGCGATCGACCTGTCCAAGACCGACGACGTCGACATGAAGCGCTACGACCTGATGCACGACATCAACGTCCGCGGCACGTTCCTGCTCTCCAAGCTCGCCCTGCCCGCCCTGCGCGAATCCGACGCCGGCCAGATCCTGACGCTCTCCCCGCCGCTGAACCTGGACCCCAAGTGGGCCGGAATGCACCTGGCGTACACCATGGCGAAGTACGGCATGAGCCTGACCACCCTGGGCCTGGCCGAGGAACTCAAGGCCGACGGCATCAGCGTGAACTCGCTGTGGCCCTGCACCCTGATCAACACGGCCGCCATCCGGAACATGCCGGGCGGCGACAAGATCGTCCGTGGCGCCCGCGGCCCCGAAATCATGGCAGACGCGGCCCACGCGGTACTGACCAGCGCCAATGCGGTTCCGGAATCCGGAAGCCGGAGCGGCAATTTCTACACCGACGAGCAGGTCCTCGCCGCAGCAGGCGTCACGGACTTCACCCCGTACAGTCTGGGCGCCCCGGAAGACCGCCTGATCCCTGACATCTTCCTCTGAGTTTCCTGTTGATTCCGTGCCGGCAGCCTCGCCGGAAGGAGCCGTTGAAACTCCCCGCTATTGCGGCCCGCCCCCGGTCTGCCGTGGCGGTTCGGCCGGACACGCCGGCCGGGAGGCTCCAGACCCGGGGAGGATCCTGCGGCCGGGGCCGGAGCCGACGGCTGCGTAACTCGGTAGGATTCAAGGCATGGAAGCCGCGCAGGAAGCCCCGGACCGTCCGCCCCTCGATGTGAACGCCCTCAGCGATGAGGCGTTCCTTTCTGCCAACGGCATTCCCCGGCTCACCGTCGTGGCGTCCACTGGCTCCACCAATGCGGACCTCCTGCGCGGTGCCACCGAGGATCCGCCCGCGTATCCGGACCTCACCGTGCTCACCGCCGAATACCAGACCGCTGCCCGCGGCCGCCTCGACCGGCACTGGGACGCGCCCGCCGGCAGTTCCGTGTCCGTGTCGCTGGTGCTGCGGCCGGTCAATGCGGAGGGGCGCCCGCTGCCCACCCACAGCTACTCGTGGCTGTCGCTGCTCGCGGCCCTTGCCCTGCGCGAGGCACTGCTGGAGACCGCCGGGATCCCCGCGGAACTCAAATGGCCCAACGACGTCCTGGTGCGCGGACGGAAGATCGCCGGCATCCTGGCCCAGCTGGGCCCGATGCAGGGCGGCGCTGTGCCCCCGGTAGTGCTGGGGACCGGACTGAACGTCACCCTCACCGAAGCCGAACTCCCGGTGCCCACCGCCACGTCCGTCCTGCTGGAACACCCGACGTCGGTGGACCGGACCGAGCTGCTCAAGAGCTACCTGTCCCGGTTCGCGACGCTCTACCGCAGTTTCTGCAACGCCGACGGCGATCCCACCGCCGGGATGGCCGGCGGCCCCTCACTGCACAAGCGCGTGGAGCACCTGCTCACGACCCTCGGCAAGCAGGTCCGGGCCCAGCTTCCGGGCGACCACGAGATCATCGGCCACGCCACCCGCCTGGATGAATACGGATCGCTCCTGGTGGTGGACTCCGGGGGGCACGAGCATGTGGTGACGGCCGGCGATGTGGTGCACCTGCGCCCCTGGACGCCTCCCGGCCAGAATGCGGGGCACGAAAGCGGTTATGCGTAAAGAGCTCCTCCCGGGCGAACAGGTGATTGTGGTGACCCGGCCGCAGCCCCGGACCCTGACCGTTCCGGCGCTGCTGTTCATTCTGGCTCCGGCGCTCGCCGCCTACGCCAGCGCCTGGATCGTGAAGGGCGGGCCCGCCAAGCTGGCCCCGATCATTGCCCAGCAGGCCAAGGAGTGGACTCCCTGGCTGATCGGGGCATGCATTGCCCTGGCGGGCTGGGTGCTGCTGGGCTACTGCCTGCCGCGGGTGATGACCTGGCACGCCACGAAGTACACACTGACCAGCCAGCGGCTGATTGCCCGCCACGGCATGCTGCGGCGGCGCGATCAGCAGGTTTCCCTGGCCACCGTTCGTAATGTGGTGATCCATCAGTCGTTGCTCCAACGCGTATTGCGATCCGGGAATATATCCTTGGATACCGGGCACCCCAACAGCGCGGTGCTACCCGATGTTCCGGAAGTCGCAACGTTCCGTAACTTCATCCTCGACGCCATCAACGACCTCCCGCAGGGCGGGGTCCTGGGCGTCGAGGGAGTTCCGTACAACAACGCCAGCCCCTGGCAGACAGAGCCCTGGCCCTTGGATGTGAGAGAAGGTGGAAGAGATGAGCGCTGAAAACGTGCACCGGGAGACGGGACTCCTGGCCGATCAGCCGACGCACGTTTCGGATGCCTTCGTTGAGGCCGCCGGCCTCGAAGCGGCAGTCTTCGACTCCCTCGCCGAGACCTCGGACGACGGTGCCGCCCGGACCTCCGTTGTGCACGATCAGGCGGCGCCGGATCAGACTGCCCCCGATCAGGCTGTTCCCGATCAGGCTGTGGCAGAACCCGACGACGCCGATTCGGCCGACTCCGACTCCGACGCATCAGACGCAGACGCCGATGCATCAGACGCCGACACAGAAAACACCGACGACAGCCCCGAACCGCCAACGCCAACCGCCGCCCCGCCCACCGGCACCATGTCCGCCGAACGCATCGCCTTGAAAGCCCTCGAACAACGCCTGCTCGGCGGGGAACGCAAGCTCCGCCGTCGTGAGGTCGCATCCGGCGCCGGCCTGTCCCTGCTCTCTGCCCGGAAACTCTGGCGCGCCCTGGGCTTTCCCAACATCGACGACGAGGATGTCGCCTTCACCGAGCGCGACCAGGCCGCGTTGAACACCATCGTGGACCTAGTCCGCGCCGGCAAGCTCACCGAGGAAGCCGCCATCTCCGTCACCCGCGCCATCGGCCAGATGACGGACCGCATGGTGGTCTGGCAGGTCGAGGCCCTCGTGGAGGACATGGTCCAGAACCAGGGTGTCACCGACGCCGTGGCCCGCAAACGCCTGGTCGGTGAACTGCCGTCCCTTGTGGACGCGCTCGAGGAGATGCTGCTCTACTCCTGGCGCCGCCAGCTCAACGCCGGCGTCCAGCGCCTTGCCGTGCGCGCCGAAGCCGGGCTGGCGTCCAGCGAGGAAGGCCGCGAAGGCGACGAGGACGATGCCCCGCTGCCCCTGGCCCGGGCCGTCGGCTTCGCTGACCTGGTTTCCTACACGAGCCTGTCCCGCCGGATGAACGAAAAGACCCTCGCCCAGCTGGTCCAGCGCTTCGAAAACAAGTGCGCAGAGATCATCTCGGTGGGCGGCGGACGGCTGGTCAAGACGGTCGGCGACGAAGTCCTCTACATCGCCGAGACCCCCGCGGCCGGCGCCGAAATCTCCCTCGCCCTGTGCCAGGCCTTCACCGACGACGAAATCCTGCCGCAGGCACGCGTGGCCATGGTGTGGGGCCGGATCCTTTCCCGGCTCGGCGACATCTACGGCCCCACCGTCAACCTGGCGGCTCGGCTCACCGCGCTGGCAGATCCGGGAACGGTGCTGGTGGACTCCATGACCGCGGGCGCGCTGGAGCAGGACGAACGGTTTGTCCTGCTGCCGCGGCAGGCCGAGGACGTCCGCGGCTTCGGCGAGATCCACCCGGTGGAGCTCCAGCGGGGCAGCGGCCGCGGACTGGTCCTGGACTAAACGGCCCTGAGCTGGGCYGACGCTGATCCCGCCCGACTTGAAGCAGCCAAGGTTTCTCTAATCGATGGCTAATATGCAATAGTCGAAGCTATCTGGCACCACCACGGGCGATGCCCCGTGCGCGGCGGCCGTGACCTTCTGGGGGACACAGCACACATGAAGACCTTCCTCGCTGCCCTGCGGCCCAAAACCCGCCGGCAGGTTGCTGCGCGTCCGCTCACCGCCCGCCGCCGACGCTTCCTCGCCGGAACCGGCCTCGCCGTTGCCTCCGCCGTCCTCGTCACCGGCGCCATCATCTATCCGGGATTTAAGACCACTGAGGTGGAGTTGAATGACGGCGGCGTGTGGGTGGTCTCCAAATCGAAGAACGCCGTGGGCCGGCTTAACTATCCTTCGCGTGTTTTGGATGGTGCGGTGACGCCGGCGTCGACGACGTTTGATGTGTTGCAGGATGCCGGGACGGTGTTGGTCGATGATGCTGCGGGGTCGACGTTGAATCAGGTGTCGGCGGCGCAGATGCGGTTGGGCGGGGATAA
>NZ_JBFRDB010000032.1:0-46378 GCF_052113365.1 Arthrobacter sp. YAF17
CCGCCGAGGACCTCGAGATCATCGCCGACAAACTCAACAACCGGCCCCGTCCCACGCTCAACCTCGAGACCCCCAAACAACGCATGCGCCAACTCATTGCCACCGCGGCCTAAACCCAGTTGTTGCAACGACCAATTGACTTTGAGGCCTCAGGATGGGCGCTATGTGACCCCGCGTTGGAGTGGGGGCTAGAGTTCACCCAGGGGTTGACCCCGCGACCAAGTTTCAGCAGCCGCCGCGAATCCGTGGCGGAGAAGTACCCGGGAGTCATCAGTGCGGCACGGATCCAAGCCCACCATCCGCGATGTCGCGGAGGCCGCAGGAGTATCCCTGACCACGGTTTCCTACGTGCTGTCCGGCCGGCCCGGCGGCAACACCCGGATCAGCCGGCCCACCCAGGACCGCGTCCATGCCGCGGCGCATGAACTGGGCTATGTGCCCAACCGCGCCGCCCGCGGGATGCGGCGCGGCCGCACCGACGTCGTCGCCGTGGCCATCACCGACCTCGACGATTCCGGGGACCGCGGGCTCGCCGCGGCAGCCGCCAGGATCCTGCCCCTGCACGGCTACCAGCCGGTCATCCTCGTGGGCGAAAGCTGGCGGCAATTTATGCTCTCCGGCGGCGCCGACGGCGTCATCCTCGGCTCCGTTCCGGCGGAGCGCACCGCCGCCGACGTCGAGACGATGACGGAACTTGTAGACCGCGGGGTTGCCCAACTGGTCGTCTCGGAGACCGTGCCGCCGGACGGCGTCGACGTCCTGGCGCCGGGAACCAGCGCGACGCCGGATGCCCTCGCGGAGGGCGCCGTCGCCCGGCTGCTTTCCCGCCTGCGCGGCTGATCACCCGGCCGGGCGAGGCTACGCGTCCCGCAGCGGGCGCCGCGCCAGCCAGGCCGCGACGACGGCGCCGGAGATGTTGTGCCAGAGCGAGAACACCGCGGACGGCAGCGCGGTCAGCGGGCTGAAATGCGCCGTCGCCAGGGTGGCGGCGAGGCCCGAGTTCTGCATGCCGACCTCGAACGCCAGCGCCCGGCGTGCCTTGTCATCCAGGCGACCCAGCTTGCCCGCCAGATACCCGAGGCCGAGGCCGAAGCCGTTGTGCAGCACCACGGCCAGGAACACGATCCCGCCGGCGGCGACGATCTTGCTCGCGCTGCCGGCCACCACAATCGCGACGATCAGCGAAATGACGACGGCGGAGGCCCAGGGCAGGGCCGGCAGCACCTTGGCCACGAGCTTCTTCAGGAACAGGCGTGCCAGCAGGCCGGCGATCACCGGCAGCAGAACGGTCTTGACGATGTCCAGCACCATGCCGCCGGCGTCGATCTGCAGGTAGGAGCCGGCCAGGAACAGGACCAGCAGGGGCGTCACCACCGGGGCGATCAGGGTGGACACCGAGGCGACGGCGACCGAGAGGGCAACGTCGCCCTTGGCCAGGAACGCCATCACGTTGGACGCGGTGCCCGACGGCGCGCAGCCGACGAGGATCAGCCCCACGGCCAGTTCCGGCGGGAGGTTCAGGGCGACGGCGATGAGCCAGCCGGCGCCGGGCATGATGACGTAATGCGCCACGATGCCGAGAACCACGGCCCAGGGGCGCTTGGCCACGGACGCGAAGTCGGGCGGAGTCAGGGTCAGGCCCATGCAGAACATGATGATGCCCAGCAGGTACGGCACGGCGGGGCCGAGGGGCTTGAACGCCCCCGGCAGCAGGTAGCCGGCCACGCCTGCGACGACGACCAGCAGCGGGAAGACGGTCACCGCGATGCGGGCGATCTTTGCCTCGGCGGCCAGGGCTGGGTTGACCGGGACCGCGTCGGTGCTGGTCTCCGGGGTGGACTCAGGTGATTTGGTTGCCTCAAGCATCTAAGAATGGTGCCAGTCCGGACGCCCCGGAGCCAGTTAGTGACTGCTGCCCGGCGTTTATGTCAGATTATTCGGGCCCGCCTGAGAAGTGCCGGCACCGCGGCAAGACCGCGGAGGTAGTGGGCCTGAAGGGCGCCAGCCTGCTCATGCGCGAACGGCTGGCCGGGAAGCTCGGCTCCGACGCGCAGGCTGCGCTCCTGCCCGGTTACCTCCGCCGACGCGCGCAAGAGGCCGGCGTGTCACGCGGTTTGCGACCCTTCTTTGGCTTGTAACTGGGAAGGAGCGCGGCCCTGGGCTGTCAGGGTGCTGGTTTGCTCGCTTTGCCGTCCAGCCAGAGCGTGTCCGACTCGTCGCGGTGCACACCGGAGGACCCGACGTGCTTCGAATCGATCCGCGGACCGTTCTTGATCACGTGGACCAGCGCCATGCCGTGGCCGCGCCCCAGCCCGTAGTCCTCCTTGAGCCATTCGAGGACCGGCCCCGCCTTCACGGACGGGCCGGCAAAGCCCTTCTCCCCGGCGATCTCCACGAGTTGGCGCGGGGTGAGCCCCGTCTTGTCCTCGATGGTGTCGAGATAGGCCTGGAACGACATGCGGGTCTTCCTCTCAGCGGGCTGCGGGTTCCTCCGCCACTCTAGGGACACCCGCGCCGCGCCGCCAGACCCTGTTTCCCCCGGATGCAGCCGAACCGGCGCGCTCCTGCCCGGTGACTGGGCGCGGGGCACGAAAAGATGCGGCGTGTTCCCCGGATTCGCCGGGTTCCCGCGCCGCGGCCGGGGAGTAACCGGGCAGGAACGTAGCCGGTGCGGGTTGGAGGCCGAACGGCTACGCTCGGGAAGATGACGCAGACCTGGGATCCGGGCCAGCAGGGAGTCCTGGAGTTTCCATCCGGGCGGCTCATCCGCGGCCGCGGGCTGCTCACGCCGTTTCCGGCCGGCCCGCGGCCCGAGTTTGGCCTGTACCTGCTGGGAAGTCGCCCGGCTCCGGTGGCGTGGGATTCGCGGTGGGTCCGCTGGCGGGATTTGCGCCTGCCGGCCGACGACGCCGACACCCTGGACGCGCTCACGGAGGCGTGGCGCCGCGCTGAGACCGAGCGGGTTGAGGTCGCGTGCTGGGGAGGCCGCGGCCGGACGGGCACTGCCCTGGCCTGCTTTGCGGTCATGGACGGCGTTCCGCCTGCGGAGGCCGTGGCGTTTGTGCGTGCGCGCTACCGCCGGGGCGCCGTTGAGACTCCGTGGCAGCGGAAGTACGTCGCCCGGTTCAAGCGCCCGGGGGCATAACGCGCCAACCCCCTAGCGCACCAACCCCCCTACGCTCCGACGCCGTATCCGGTCCGGAATTAGCGCACACAATTGGGTCTTTTTGTTTGCCCGGGACAGGCCTACCGTGGACAGACGGAGCCGCCCGGCCCGGGGCGGCCGAATCCATGGAGGAATAACCAATGACGACGCACGTAGCCGACTGCAGCGTGACCAATTGCTCCTTCAACGACCACTCCAACTGCAACGCCGCCGCCATTACCGTCGGCGGGGCTGAAGATCACGCCTCCTGCACCACCTTCATCGATATCGGGGTCCACGGCGGGCTGCCCAAGGTGCTTGCCGACGTCGGCGCCTGCCAGCGTTCCGAATGCGCGCACAACGACCACCTGATGTGCAAGGCCACCGAGGTGCATGTGGGCCCAGGTGTCGACAACGCCGATTGCCTCACGTACGCCCACAGGTAGCCCGCCGCACCATCCCAAGCCAGAGGACCCACCGCCTTCCACGGGAATTAAGTCACACAAGTTTGACGTTAAGGCTTGCCTAAGTAAGGGTTAGCTTAGTCGATGCTGTCTACGTCAAACAAAGGATTTCTCTATGGCGCCCGTAACCCCTGTGGATGTTCACCCCCTGCCGCCCGGCGCCGAAACCGGCGCCGAAACCGGCACCGAAACCGGCACCGAAACCGGCCCTGACTCCGCGGCCACACTGCTGCAAGACGCCGCCGCCCACCTCTTCAACGCCCGCAATGCCGGCACGTACACGGCCCAGGTGCTCCAGGGCGTGACGGCGGTCGCGGGCAGAGTCGCCGAATGCACGCGGCCGTTCACCGGCGCCACGCCCGCAGAGCTGAAACAGCGGGTCGACGGCGTGGACCTTGGCACTCCGCTCGCGGACACCGCGGCTGCCCTCGAGGAGCTGGAGGGGGTCTATCTCCGGGACGCCGTCTACTTCCACGACACCAAGTACGCGGCACATCTGAACTGTCCCGTCGTGATCCCGGCCCTCGTGGCCGAGGCCGTCCTGTCCGCCGTGAACTCCTCCCTGGACACCTGGGACCAGAGCGCCGGCGCCACCATGATCGAACGCAAGCTCATCTCGTGGGCCGCCGGGCAGCTTCAGCTGGGCGACTCCGCAGACGGTGTCTTCACCTCGGGCGGGAGCCAGTCCAACTTCCAGGCCCTGCTGCTGGCCCGGAACCAGGCCGTCGAATGGCTGAAACTGGACCCGGAAACTGACGGGCTCAGGCTGCCTTCCCTCCTGGAGAAGCTGCGGATCTTCACCTCGGCGGA
Source organism: Arthrobacter sp. YAF17 (assembly GCF_052113365.1). Classification (NCBI taxonomy): domain Bacteria; kingdom Bacillati; phylum Actinomycetota; class Actinomycetes; order Micrococcales; family Micrococcaceae; genus Arthrobacter; species Arthrobacter sp. YAF17. The sequence continues at coordinate 4,420 of NZ_JBFRDB010000032.1, forward strand.
CAGCCACTTCAGCATCCGGAAGTCGGCATCCATGCTGGGACTCGGGTACGACGCCGTCGTGTCCGTGCAATGCGGAACGGACCACCGGATGGATCCGGCGGCACTGGCCGGAGAACTGGCACGGGCCCGGAGCGAAGGCCTGGTGCCCATGGCCGTGGTGGCCACGGCCGGCACCACCGATTTCGGGGCGATTGACCCCCTCGACGAGCTGGCCGCGGCGGCCCGCGAGCACGGCGCCTGGTTCCACGTCGATGCGGCGTACGGCGGCGGACTTATGGTGTCCGGGCGGCACCGGCACCTGCTGGACGGGATCCACCGGGCCGATTCGGTCACCGTCGACTTCCACAAGACCTTCTTCCAGCCAGTCAGCTCGAGCGCCCTGCTGGTCCGCGACGCGGCCACGCTCCGGCACGTGAGATTCCACGCCGACTACCTGAACCCGGCCGCCGCCGTCGACCGCCCCAACCAGGTGGACAAGAGTATCCAGACCACCCGCCGTTTTGACGCCCTGAAACTCTGGCTGACGCTTCGGATCATGGGCGCCGACGCCCTCGGCGCGCTCTTCGATGAGGCCATCGACCTGGCCTCGAGTGTGGGTGAGGTCCTGGCCGCGGATCCGGACTTTGAGCTCGCCGCCGGGCCGCAGCTCAGCACGCTCGTGTTCCGGTACCGTCCGCTGCAGGAGGATGGCGGCCGCCTGTCCGAAGGCACGGCGGACCGCCTCAACCAGGACATCCGTTCCGCCGTCTTTGCCTCAGGCGAGGCCGTCGTGGCCGGGACCACGGTGGCGGGCCGGCACTACCTGAAGTTCACCCTGCTCAACGCCGAAGCCGGCGTGGCGGACATCCGCGGCATCATCGACCTGCTCCGGACCACCGGGGCATCACTGCTCGCTGCTGCGCAGGTGTCCGCATGAACGCCGGTACCCCGGGCCCGCAGCGCGTCCACGACTTTGCCGCGATCGGCGTCGGACCGTTCAACCTGGGCCTCGCCGCGCTGAGCGCCCCGGTGGACGGGCTGGACGGCGTCTTTCTGGAGCGCCGGGACTCTTTCGACTGGCACCCCGGTATGATGCTGGAGCCGGCCCACCTGCAGGTCCCGTTTATGGCCGACCTGGTCACCCTGGCGGACCCGACCTCCCCGTACTCGTTCCTGAACTTCCTCAAGCAGACCGGACGGCTGTACCGCTTCTACATCCGGGAAAACTTCTACCCGCTGCGCGCCGAGTACAACCAGTACTGCCAGTGGGTGGCGGGCCAGCTGGATTCTGTCCGGTTCGGCACGGACGTCCGGGAGATCACCTACGACGACGGCGTGTACCGGCTTGCGCTGGCAGGCCCGGGCGGCCCCGAGGTGCTGTTCGCCCGGCGGCTGGTGCTGGGCACCGGCACCTCGCCGTATCTTCCGGCGGCCTCCGACGGCATCGTGGACGCCGGCGGACTGGTCCTCCACAACGCCGAGTACCTGCCGCGGAAGAGTGAACTCCAGCGCCGGCGGAGCATCACGATCGTGGGCAGCGGCCAAAGCGCCGCTGAAATCTACTATGAGCTGCTGCAGGAGATGGACATCCACGGCTACCGGCTGGACTGGGTGACCCGCTCCGGCCGGTTCTTCCCGCTCGAGTACACCAAGCTGACGCTGGAGATGACCTCGCCCGAATACGTGGACTACTTCCACGCGCTCCCGCCGGAACAGCGCGACGGCCTGGTCAAGAGCCAGAAGAACCTCTACAAGGGCATCAACTCGGAGCTCATCGACGCCATCTATGACCTGCTGTACGCCAAGAGCCTGGCCGGCCTGGTGGACACCCGGCTGCTGACGCATTCGGCGCTCACCGGTGCGTCCTGGGACCCGGCGGCCGGCGCCCACACCCTGCAGCTGCGGCATGAGGAGCAGGGCGCCGACTACTCGCTGGACACCGAGGCCGTGGTGCTCGCCACCGGTTACGGCTACGTCGAGCCGGAGTTCCTTACCGGCGTGCAGGACCGGCTCGCCCGGGACAGCAGCGGCAGGTTCGCCGTGGACCGGAACTACAGCACCGGCGTCGAACCCGGCGAGATCTTCGTCCAGAACGCCGAGCTGCACACCCACGGGTTCGTCACCCCGGACCTGGGCATGGCCGCCTACCGCAACTCGTGCATCCTGCGCGAAATCACCGGCCGCGAGGTGTACCCGGTGGAGCGGAGCATCGCGTTCCAGCAGTTCGGCCCGCCGCCGGAGACAGCGCGGCGGCACGCCCCCAGCGGTGCCGTCCGCGAAGCGGCGGGGGTGCCGGCATGAGCTTCACCTTCCGCAGCCTGGACCCGGTGCCCGACGCGCCGCTCCTGCACTCGTGGGTGACCCAGCCGTACGCCGGCTTCTGGGACATGCTCGGCTGCACCGTGGAGGACGTGGCGCAGGAATACGCCAGGATCCAGTCCAGCGGGCACCACCACGCGCTGCTGGGGCTCGACGGCGGCGTCCCCGCCTTCCTGATGGAGGTGTACCTTCCGGCATCATCACCGCTGGCCGGTGTGTACGCCGTGCAGCGCGGTGACGTCGGGATGCACCTGCTGGTCGGCCCGACTGCAGGGCCGCCGCGCGCCGGCTACACCACGAGGGTGATGGACGCCGTCCTGGAACGGCTGTTCGCCGACCCGGGGGTGGAGCGCGCCGTCGTGGAACCGGACGCGCGCAACACGAAAATCCACATCCTCAATGCCCGCTTGGGGTTCCAGCCCGCCGGGGAAGTGGCCCTGCCCGACAAACGGGCCCTCCTCAGTTTCTGCACGCGCGGGGCCTTCCACGCCGCCCGCGCCGACCTCCATTCATCCCCGATCCGCCAGGGAGCACCGCTATGACCACTGTTGAACTCGAATCCGTCCTCGCCGCTGGCAACGCAACCGCCCACCTGAGCCCGGAACGCTGGGCCGCCGCGAACCGGCACGTGGTCCGCAAAGCGCTCGCCGAGTTCTCGCACGAACGGATCCTGGTGCCGGAACTCCTCACGGCTGAACCCGCTGCGACTGCCGGGACCGGCCGGCCGCCGGGGCAGGACGAACCGGGCCTGCCCGCCGAAGCGGGGACCCGGGAGCCCGCCCTCTACCGCGTCACGAGCGACGACGGCTCCGTGGAATACCGGTTTGCCGCCCGGAAACTGGAGCTCGACCACTGGTCCATCGCGGACATGTCCATCCGCCGCCTCGAAGCCGGGGCATATCCCGGCATGCCCACGCCCGGGGCCGAAGGCCGGACATGTCCCGCGGGGGAGGGGACGGAACCCGACGCGCTGCGCTTCATAACCGAGTTCCGGGACACCCTGGGCATCCGCGAGGAGATGCTCCCGGTCTATCTCGAGGAAATCAGCAGCACACTCTCCAGCCACGCCTACAAGCAGTGGATAGGCCAGCCTTCCTCCGCGGAACTGGCGGCCGGCGTGACCGGCGGGGCAGACGCCGCGATCGACTTCCAGGCCATCGAACGGAGCATGACCGAAGGCCATCCCTGCTTCGTGGCCAATAACGGCCGGCTGGGCTTCGGGATCGCGGACTACCATTCGTTCGCTCCGGAGGCGGGCGCCCCTGTGCAGCTCCAGTGGATTGCGGTGCACCGGAACCAGGCCGTCTTCACGTCCGCCGACGGCCTCAATTACCGGAACCACCTCGACGCCGAACTGGGGGCTGCCGCCGTCGCGTACTTCGACGCGGAGCTCAATGCCCGAGGCCTGAACCCTTCGGACTATTTCCTCATGCCCGTCCACCCGTGGCAATGGGACAACAAGCTCACCGTGACGTTTGCCGCCGAAATAGCCCGGCAGCGCATCGTCCATCTCGGAATCGGCGCGGACGGCTACCAGGCCCAGCAGTCCATCCGGACGTTCTTCAACACGGTTTCGCCGGAGAAGTGCTACGTCAAGACGGCTATGTCGGTGCTGAACATGGGCTTCATGCGGGGGCTGTCGCCGCAGTACATGAAGGCCACCCCCGCTATCAACGACTGGCTCCGTGACCTGATCCTCGGCGACGCCGCCCTGCAGAAGCGCCGGCTGACGCTCATTCGCGAGGTGGCAGCCGTCGGCTATCACAACGGGTACTACGAGGCCGCCTCGGCGAAGGGTTCACCGTACCGGAAGATGCTGTCCGCGCTGTGGCGGGAAAGCCCCCTGGCGCTGCTGGAGGACGGGCAGCAACTGGCCACTATGGCGTCCCTGCTGCACGTTGACGCGGCGGGCAAGCCGATGGTGTCCGCGTTGATCGAGCGTTCCGGCCTGGCTCCCGCGGAGTGGCTGCGCCGGTATTTCGAGGCCTATCTGGTCCCGCTGGTCCACTGCCTCTATGCCTACGAGCTGGCCTTCATGCCGCACGGCGAAAACGTCATCCTGATCCTGGAGAACGGTGTGCCGGTCAGCGCCATCATGAAGGACATTGCCGAGGAGATCGTCGTCATGGGGGACCGGCTGGAGCTGCCCGAGGACGTGGCACGCATCAAGGTTGCGATCCTCGACGAGGAGAAGGTCCTGGCCATCTTCACGGACGTCTTCGACTGCATCTTCCGGTTCCTCAGCGCGCTGCTGGAGGAAGACGGCAAGCTCAGCGGCGAAGAGTTCTGGCGCACCGCCGCGGCTGTCCTCCGGAACTACCAGGGCGAGCACCCCGAGCTCGCGCAGCAGTTTGCCCGGCATGATCTGTTCGCCACGGACTTCCCGCTGTCCTGCCTCAACCGGCTGCAGCTGCGCAACAACCAGCAGATGCTGGACCTGGCCGACCCGTCCGGCGGACTCCAGATGTCCGGCCGGCTGCTGAACCCGCTGGCGCGGTTCGCCTGAGGCCGCCCTCGACGCCGGAATCTCTCCACTTTTGGAGGCGGCGCCCCTCGTGCCGTGTCGAATCGCCGGTGAGTACCGGCGTCGCAGCTTCAAAAGTGGGGAGAATCCGGGCAGGCAGGCTCGCCGGATTCCTGCCGGCCATTCCTGCGGGGGAGGGTAGCCTCGATGGCGAGACCTCATTCCCCGACCCAGGAGACCTTCCCTATGGCTGCCGAAAGTCCGACTATCCTTGCGACCTCCGGCGGGTACAAGCCGGGGACACGGACCCGCCTGGAATTCAACAAGCTGGTCCATCACGCCGTCGACTTGTCCGGCGTGACCGGGCGGGCGCCCAGGATCGCCCATGTCGGCACAGCCAGCGGCGACCAGCGGTGGTTCAACAACGAGGTCAGCGAAGCGGGAAACGCGGCCGGCTTCCAGCTCACCCACCTGAACCTGTTCACCATGCCCAATGTCGCCAACGTCGAGGAGTACCTGCTCGGCCAGGACGTCGTGTGGGTCAACGGCGGCTCGGTGGTCAACCTCCTGGCGGTCTGGCGCGCCCATGAACTGGACTCGATCTTCCGGCGGGTCTGGGAAGCCGGGGTCGTCCTGGCCGGAGTTTCGGCGGGTTCGATCTGCTGGTTCAACGGCGGGACCACCGACTCGTTCGGTCCCGAGCTGCGTGCCGTGAACAACGGCCTGGGGCTGCTGCCCTACGACAACGGAGTCCACTACGACTCCGAAGCAGCGCGCCGTCCCCTCGTGCACCGGCTGGTCGCGGACGGAACATTGGGCGAGACCCACTGCACCGACGACGGCGTGGGCCTGGTCTACCGCGGGACCGAACTGGCCGGGACGGTCACCGAAACGCCGGGCAAGGCCGCCTACCGGGTGACCCAGACCTTGTCCGACGGCTCAGACGGCAGAGTGCTCGAAGAACGGCTCGAGCCCACCCAGCTGTAGGCGCGTGCCGGAAGCCCTACCCCTGCGTCAGGCGGTAGCGCTCGATCTGCTTGAGCCGCCGCAGGAGGCTGTCTCGCCGCGGGTGCGGGACGGCGTCGGCCGGTTCCGCGGTGAGGTCGATGTGCTTGGTGCCGTACTGCCAGAGCAGCAGGTCATCGAGGAGCCGGTCCGGGCCGGGGGAGTAGCGGTGGTCCAGGGCCCGGCGGACCTCCGTGATCCGGTTGGCGCTGAGCAGCCCGGCCAGCTGCATGGTCTGGTTGAGGCCGTGGGCGGCCATCAGCTCGGCGGCCCAGCCCCAGTCGTCGTCGACCTTCCGGTCCACGTGCGGCAGGAGGGTGCGCCAGACGTCGCGGATCCGGTTCGGGGTCAGCTGGGCGGCGCCCTCGCCGTCCATGTCCCAGTAGCTGCGGACCTCTTCGTAGCGTTCGTGCAGGTCAGCGAACGCCCCCTCCACGGTTTCCAGCATGGCGGCCGTGGCAGTGAACTGGCGGTCAAAGTGCGGGGTCCAGGCGCGCGGGTCCTCGGCCTTGAACCGGATGTCGTGCTCGATCTCGCTCCAGGCGTGCGCGAACACGGTCCGGATCTGGCATTCGAAGAAGTAGCTGCCGTTCGGCGGCACGTCCGGGTTGAAGGCCTGCTGGTAGTCCTTGACGGACTCGTTCTGGATGGTCCGCAGGATCAGGTGGCGGCTGGAATAGCCGTACGTGCCGGACTCGATCGAACCGATGTCCTTCTCGCGGTCGCCGCGGCAGTCGAAGAGCTGGCGCTGGCGTTTGATCAGGTTGGCCACCACGGCGTTTTCCGCCGGCAGCTTCGTGATGACGCGGACGCCCACCATGTCATTCAGGGTCCGGAACGGGTCCGGGAACTTCAGCACCGGCGGACCGCCCGGCTCCAGCGGCTCCTCCGTCCGGGAGATCTTCTCGCGGAAGGACTCGACCGTCTTGGTGCGGCCGGTGACGAACAGCGGCGTCACCTCGGTTCCCTTGAGCATGCTCCGCAGCGTCAGCAGGACCTCGCGGGTGACCAGCTTCAGGGCAGGGCGCACCCGCTCGTACAGTTCCACGTTTTCCTGCACGGATTCGCGCAGGTCCGCGTCCAGTCGATCCCAATTGCTCGCCATGCGTCCAGCTTACGGCGGGGGCACGACGGCGGCGGGCTGACACCCGGGCGCCGGGGCGCCTTCGGGCCCGGCACGGCCTTACGCACGGCCGCGCGGCGCTCAAGGTAGGCTCCTCACATGGCTGATGTGCGGCGTCGGGCATTTATCGCGGCCGCAGCGACGGTGACACTGGGGGCAGTCTCCGCCGCCTGTTCACCGGGCCCCAAGGAGGACAGTGTGAAGCGGCATAGGTATAGCTACGGCGATGACTCCAGCCAGTGGGGGGAGCTCTTCCTGCCGGATGCTGCCGCCATCAAGGGCGTGGTGGTGGTCATTCACGGCGGATACTGGCGTTCGCAGTACGGCGCGGAACTCGGCGAACCCCTGGCCAAGGACCTGGCGGCGCACGGCATGGCCGCCTGGAACCTCGAGTACCGCCGCGCCGGAAACGGCGGCGGCTGGCCCCATACGTTTTCCGACGTGCTGGCCGGCATCGACAAGCTCGGCGACATCGCCGGTGACCATGGCCTCGGGCTGGACAGGGTGGTGGCCCTGGGGCACTCCGCCGGCGGGCACCTCGCGGTCTGGGCAGCGGGACGGAGCCGCCTTGCACAGCTCGGCGCCCCCGATGCGGACCGCCAGCTGCTGCGCAAGGACGACGACGGCGCTGTGCACCTGACCGGCGTCGTCAGCCAGTCCGGGCTGTTGAACCTCGCCGAGGCCGAGCGGTTGAACCTGAGCAATGGCGCTGTCAGCAACCTGCTGGGCGGCTCCTCCGAAAAATACCCCAAACGGCATAAATACGCTGATCCGATGAGCGCAGTGCCCCTGAAGATTCCCGTGTATGCCGTCCACGGCACGGACGATGACACGGTTCCCGTCAGCCAGTCCGATTCGTACGCGGCGGCGGCCAAGTCCGCCGGCGCCCCGGTCCAGCTCCTGAAGGTCCCGGGCGACCACTTCGCCCTGATCGATCCGAAGGCCGCCGCCTACCGGAAGTGCCGCGAACTGGTGCAAATTCTTCTCGGCTGAACCCGCCTGTGCACTGACGCACTAGAATGGGGGCAGGTGCGCCGGGAAGTCTGGTCGGCATAGTTCCGTCGATCCAACTTTTAGGACCCCGCATGAGCACCACACCTCCTCCCGGCCCCCCGCGTCTGACCATCTTCGGCCGCGGCAGCTACGCCGAGTCGCTTCGGATCGGTGAGATCCTCCGCAAGGAGACTGTCGGCGGGGCCCTGCTCGTCGCGGCGGCCGTGATCGCGCTCATCTGGGCCAACTCGCCGGTTTCGGAGAGCTACTTCGCCCTCCGCGACTTCAAGTTCGGCTACGCACCGTGGGACCTGGAGCTCAGCCTCGGCGCGTGGGCGGCTGACGGGCTGCTCGCCATCTTTTTCTTCCTGGTGGGCCTCGAACTCAAGCGCGAATTCATCGCCGGGGACCTGCGCCAAATCAACAAATCGATCGTTCCGGTCGCGGCGGCCGTTGGCGGCGTCGCCGTCCCGGCGCTGATCTACGCGGTGATCAACGTCGCCAGCCCGGAGACACTGCGCGGCTGGGCCATTCCCACCGCCACCGACATCGCGTTCGCCGTCGCCGTGCTGGCCATCATCGGCTCGCATCTGCCCAGCGCACTGCGGATCTTCCTGCTGACCCTGGCCGTCGTCGATGACCTGATCGCCATCACCATCATCGCCGTCTTCTATACGAATGACCTCCAGCCGCTGCCGCTGCTGCTGGCATTGATCCCGCTGGCCATCTACACCTACCTGGCGCACAGATACCGGCGCTTCTTCAAAATCAACGCCTCGGCCGCGTGGCTGATTCTCCTGCCGCTCGGGGCTGTCACCTGGGCCCTGGTCCACGCCTCCGGCATCCACGCGACTGTGGCGGGTGTACTGCTCGGCTTCGGCATCCCGGTCCTGCGTTCGAAGGCCAGCGGGGGCCCCGAGGCCGGTCCGGGCCTCGCCGAGGTCTTCGAGCACCGGTTCCGCCCGATCTCGGCCGGCGTGGCCGTCCCCATCTTCGCGTTCTTCTCCGCCGGCGTGGCCGTGGGCGGCTGGGATGGGCTGGTTTCGGCCCTGACCGACCCTGTGGCGGTGGGCATCATCGTGGCGCTGGTCCTCGGCAAGCCGATCGGCATCATGGGCACCACCTGGCTGCTCACCAAGGTCACGAGGGCCCGGCTGGACACCAGCTTCAAGTGGATCGACGTCGTCGGAATCTCCCTGCTGGCCGGTATCGGATTCACCGTTTCGCTCCTCGTGGCCGAGCTGAGCTTCGGCCAGGGCAGCATCCACGACGACCACGCCAAGGTAGGGATCCTCGCGGCGTCGGCGCTGGCGGCCTTGCTGGCCACGGCGGTCCTGCGGACCCGGAACCGGCAGTACCGGAAGGCCGAAGAAGACGAGAAGGTCGACTCGGACCACGACGGGATCCCGGACGTCTACCAGCAGGACGGCACCACCGGGTAGCCCCTGTAGCCCCCCCGGCGGCCGAGTTCGGCGGCGCCGTGCCGTTCGTTAGCGGCGTCGGAGGCCGGTGTGGCGGCCGACGTCGTTATTCTCACCGAAGCAGGTCTTGCGTTCATACCCCAGGGGGTTTGATCATGAAAGCGTGCAGCAGCCGCGGCCTTCCGGCCGGCCGCGGCTGCGCAGACCGGCAGGAGCGAATCATGGACGTCGTCGTCATTGAGACCAGGCAACTCGGGGACCGCAGCTACCTCGTCCATGACGGCACGTTTGCGCTGGTCATCGACCCGCAACGGGACACTGAGCGCGTTGAAGCGGCCGCGCGCGACGCCGGCGTCACCATCACCCACGTCGCCGAGACCCACATCCACAACGACTACCTGACCGGCGGGCTCGAACTGGCCCGGGCGCACGGCGCGAGCTACCTCGTGAACGCCGCAGACCCGGTGTCCTTCGCGCGGCAGCCGATCACGGACGGGCAGAGCGTCCAGGTCGGTGCGCTGACCGTCAAGGCCGTCGCCACCCCGGGCCACACGCACACGCACCTGTCCTTCATCGTGGACGACGGCGGGCAGCAGGCCGTCTTCTCCGGCGGAAGCCTGCTGTACGGCTCGGTTGGCCGCACGGACCTTGTGGATGCCGGGGACACCCTCGGCCTGACACATGACCAGTACGCCTCGGTGCGCCGGCTCGCCGGGGAGGCCGCACCCACCGCAGCGCTCTTTCCGACCCACGGGTTCGGGTCTTTCTGCTCCTCGGGCCCCGCCAGCGGCGCCGGGTCCTCCACCATCGGCGAACAACTCACCAGCAACCACGCCCTGACGGACCCGGACGAGGACCACTTCGTCCAGGAACTCATCGCGAACCTCACCGCCTACCCCTCCTACTACGCCCACATGGGGGTCACCAACGCCGCCGGGCCGGGCCCGGCTGACCTGACCGTGCCGGAATCGCTCGACGCCGCGGAACTCATGCGCCGGCTGGACGGCGGCGAGTGGGTGGTGGACCTGCGCCGCCGCGTGGCCTTCGCCAGCAACCACCTGCTGGGCAGTGTGAGCTTCGAATACGGCACCAGCTTCAGCACCTACCTGGGCTGGATCCTGCCCTGGGGTGAGCAACTGACCCTGGTGGGATCCAGTGGTGACGTCGAAAATGCCATCCGCGACCTTTCCAGGATCGGCATCGAATCCCCGGACGCCGCCCTCGGAACGGACCCGCAGGCGCTGGCACCCCGCGCCGCGCTTGCCTCCTACCCCCGTGTGGGCTGGGACGGCGTGCTCGCCGGCCGGGCCCCCGGGGACACCGTCGTCGACGTGCGCCGGGCCGACGAGTACGCCGCCTCGCGGGTGGCAGGAGCGGTCAATATCCCGCTCCATGAACTGTTGCGTCGGCTGGATTCCGTCCCCGCCGGGAAGCTGTGGGTGCACTGCACCACCGGCTACCGGGCCGGCACCGCCGCGAGCCTGCTGCAGCGCGCAGGCAGGGATGTGGTCCATATCGACGCGAAATTCGACGCCGCCGGAGCGGCGGGAATCCCGGTGGACAACGCCCCCGTGCCGGCCGGCCCGCCTGGCTGAGCGGGTTGCCCGCGCACCGAAACACGGGGGCGCATGCCCGCGTTCTCTGGCAGAGTATGAGCATGCTCACAGTTATTGGCGAGGGCCTGGTTGATGTGGTCCAGCGCGCCTCCGGGATCCAGGCCCATGTGGGCGGCAGCCCCCTCAACGTCGCCGTGGGGCTGGCCCGGCTGGATCATCCGGTGCAGTTCATCGGCCGCTACGGCCGCGACGCCTACGGAGAATCGGTGGCCGCCCACCTGAAGTCCAGCTCGGTGCTCCTCCCGGTGGGCCCGGACGAGCTGCCCACGTCCGTGGCCACCGCCCTGATCGACGACGACGGCGCCGCCAGCTATACGTTCGAGCTCGCCTGGGAACTTCCCGGGCTCGCGGACCGGCTGCCGTTCATGCTGCAGGCAACGACGCTGCTGCACACCGGCTCGATTGCCACCATGCTGGCTCCCGGGGCCGCCGAGGTGCTCTCCGCCGTCGAGCATGCCCATCCTTTGGCCACCATCAGCTTTGATCCCAACTGCCGGCCCAGCATCATTACGGACGTGGATTACGCGCGCCGGCAGGCGGAAAAGTTCGTCACGCTGGCCGACGTGGTCAAGGCCTCGGATGAGGACCTCGAGTGGCTGTACCCGGGCGAGGATCCGCTGGATTCGGCCCGGCGCTGGCTCTCGCTCGGCGGCTCCGAAGGTCCCGCGATGGTGGTGGTCACCCGCGGCGCGCAGGGGCCCTGGGGCGTGAATGCCGCCGGCGAAGCGCACTTCCCTGCACCGTCGGTGACAGTGGCGGACACTGTGGGCGCCGGGGATTCCTTCATGGCGGCGCTCCTGTCCGCCATTGTGGACCTGGGCCTGGACGGGGCGCAGAACCGCAAGGACCTGCGCGGACTCTCCGCCGGGAGCCTCCGGGAACTCCTGGCCCACGCCGCCTGGGCCGCCGCCGTCACCGTGTCCCGGGCCGGCGCCAACCCGCCCACCCGTGCGGAGCTGAACCGGATGGAGCTGGGCGCCCAAGCGCCGCCCGGGGACGCCGCAGGCAACGACCCCGAAAGTGCAGAACTCCCCAAGAACTGAAAGGCAGCCATGACACACGACGATGCCACGTCCTTCCGCGTCAGCAGTGAGTCATTCGAGGACGGCCAGACCCTGCCGCCGGCCCAGCGCGGCGCCGCCACCGGCGCAGGCGCGAAGGACGAGTCCCCGCAGCTGAGCTGGAGCGGCGCCCCGGACGGAACCCTGGGCTACGCGGTCACGGTGTTCGACCCCGACGCCCCGGGCCGCGGCGGCTTCTGGCACTGGGCCGTGCTCGACATTCCGGCGGCCACGACGTCCCTGCCGGCCGGGGCGGGCTCGCGCCCAGGCGGGCACCTGCCGCCGGGTGCGTTCCAGCTGAAGAACGACGGCGGCAGCACCGGCTACATGGGAGCGGCCCCGCCCAAGGGCCACGGCCCGCACCGGTACATCGTCACGGTCCACGCCCTCGACGTGGCGCACTCCGGGCTCGACTCCGGAGCCCACCCCGCGAAGCTCGAAGCGAAGCTCGCCCCGCACACCCTGGCCCGGGCGAGCCTGACCGGGATCTACGAACGCCACTAGGCCCGGAACTGTCGGGACGTCGGGGCGCCAGGCCGGATACCTGCGCCAAGGCCTACGTTGCTGCCCGCGAATTCGCCGGACACCGACGTCCGCGCCCACGTTGCGCCTCACGAACTTGCCGGTTGCCTGCGGAGTCGCCGTAACTTTCCGGCGACCCGGCACGTTACCGGCGATTTCGACGTCGGCGGGGGCCGACCGGGCACGTCTCCAGCGAGTTCGACGGCGGCCGCGCCCGCCCCGGCCAATGCGGGCTCCACCGACAGCCCAGCCCGGCCCCGTGCCGGCATCGCCAACGTAGACTGGCGGTATGCGGCTGGTTGCAAGTGATATTGACGGAACGATCCTCGGCCACGACGGCAAAATCAGTGACCGGACCGTCCGCGCGTTCCACGCCTGCCGGGAAGCCGGCGTCGAACTGGTCTTCGTTACGGGACGCCCGCCGCGCTGGCTCCACCCGCTGCAGGACCGGCTGGGGCACACCGGAACCGTCATCTGCTCCAACGGCGCCGTCGTCTGGGACCTCGAGGCGGACCGGCTGATCTCCGCCCGGGCCCTGCAGCTCGACGCCGTGTTCGAGGCGCGCCGCATCATCCAGCGGCTGCGCCCCTCCGCACTGTTCGCCGCCGAGACCCTGAACGGCTTCCACCTGGAACCGGGGTTCATCGAGAACGGCTCCAGCGAACTGCTGGCCGAGGTCACACCGGCGCCCCTGCACACCACCCTCGCTGCGACGGACTCCGTCGTGAAGTTCCTCGCCATTGTCCGGGAGGGCACCGCCGACGAATTCCTCGCCGAAGTAACCCCCGCCGTCGCGCATCTTGCCGCCGCCACCCACTCGGCCCCCAACATCGCGCTCCTGGAGCTGTCCCTGCCCGGCGTCAACAAGGCCGTCACCCTCGCCGAATACGCTGCTTCCCTCGGCATCGCCTCCGCCGATGTGGTGGCCTTCGGGGACATGCCAAACGACATCGAGATGCTGCGCTGGGCCGGCGACGGCTACGCGATGGCCAGCGGCCACCCGGAAGCCATCCTCGCCGCCGGGCAGCAGGCCCCGCACTTCGACGACGACGGCGTCGCCCAGATCCTCGAGGCCAAGCTCGCCGCCCTGGGTGTCCGGCTGCCCTGACGCGCCGGCAGGACCCCGCCGCGACTGGCCCGGTCAATCCAACAGCGGGCCCGCGCGGACACCGGACTCCCAGCTATTGGTCAACTGGCGTTCACTTTGGCGTCCTACGCTGAAATCTCACGACGGATCAGCTGACTGACGGTGGGACATCATGGCCAGGTACCGCACGAACAATATGGAAGACATGCCCCTGCGCCCGGCGGCGCCGGACGCGCACTGGAAGAGCCTGCAGCAGGGTGACCGGGTCAGCGTCCGGCTGGCGCCCGGCTACGAGACCGGAGGCCGGGTGGACGCCGTCACGGCCGACCACACCGCCGTCTGGGTAGACCTCGACGGCGGCCGTGGCCGCACGCTGCTGCACTGCAGCGACGGCGTGGAGATTCTTCCGCACACGAACTGATCCAGCCCGTCGGGCGGCCGGCGCACAGCAGAATGCCGGCGCACAGCAGAATTCAGCGTTAACCAGAGACTGAACGCTTTCACGGTCACTGATCGCCAGGGAGCTACGGCCCTGTGTGAAGGACGGTGCCGCCCAGGCTCTTCTGGATGCGTTCCGGGTCTTCGCTGACGACGGTCCAGTTCTTGCCGACGTTGACTGAACCCTGCCTAGCCGGCGTCCCGAAATCAAGCTGCGAATGCAGGTACATGTCGTTGCTATAGGTAGCAAGGAATAAGAACTCGCCGCAGCTTCCCGAGGAGGAGGCGAACTTGGCGGGCGGTGTGTCCAAGACCAGCTCCGGGCATCGCAGGCCGGCGGATTCCACAGCTTCCTTTAATTCGTCAATGGTCCCAAACGTGCCGCCATCGGCTGGCGGGGCCGTGGCATTGGAAGTGGAACAAGACGCCAATGAGAGAGCGATGACGGCTGTGGCAGCGCCCAACGTAAGTCGGTTCATATCTGGTCCCCAATCAGAAAACTCTTCCGTCACTCCAGCCTACGGTCGGCGAAGGCCTCAGCCGCCCAACCAGATCGGCTGAATCCTGAATTGATACCGGAATTGACCAGGGGAACCAACGAAAGCACGGCCCTCCTGGCACGCATTGCGCGCTGGTCAGCCTACGGGCTCGATTAAACGAACTGTGGCGCCTTCCGGGGCCTCGGATGCCTGTCCGCACAGTGCAGTACCGTGCTCCGCTAGGCTTCAGGAGTGAGCACCCCGCACCCGTTTTTTGCCTCCGGCTCTGCCGCCGCTGACGGCCCGGATCTTCCCGTGGCCATGGCCCACCGCGGCTTCTCCCGCGACGGCCTGGAGAACTCCATGGCCGCGTTCCGCGCCGCCGTCGAACTGGGGTTCCGGCACCTGGAGACGGACGTGCACACCACCGCCGACGGCGTTCTGCTGCTGTTCCACGACGAGACCCTGGACCGGGTCACGGACGGCCGCGGGCGGATCTCGGAACTCCCGGCAGAGACAGTGGCCCGGGCAAGAATCGGCGGCGCGGAGCCTATCCCGCTGTTCGAGGAACTCGCCGAGGCCTTCCCCGACGTCCGGTTCAACCTCGACGTCAAGGACTGGAACTCGGTGGACACCCTGGCCGCGGCGATCGAACGGTTCGGCCTGCATGACCGGGTACTGATCGCCAGCTTCTCGGACCGCCGGCGCCGGGCCGTACTGAAGCAGCTGAGCCGCCCCGCCGCTGGTTCGGCCGGCATCGTATCCAACGCCCTCTTCGTCCTGCTCGGACCGGTACTCCCCGCCCCGCTCCTGCGCCTCACGGCCGGACGTGCGCTCCGCGGCGTCCACGCCCTCCAGGTCCCGGTCAGCTACGGTGCCGTGACCGTGGTGACCCCCGGCTTCGTCCGGCGCGCGCACCGGCACGGGCTGCAAGTGCACGTCTGGACCGTCAACGATCCCGCGGAGATGCACCGGCTGCTGGATCTCGGGGTGGACGGGATCGTCACTGACCGGGCGGACCTGCTCAAAGAAGTCCTCCAGGAACGCGGCGTCTGGAGCGCCTGAACCGGGCCGGCTTCCGGGACTGGCAGGATGGGACCATGCGCATTTTGATCGCCCCGGACAAGTTCAAGGGCTCCCTGACCGCCGCCGAAGCCGCCGCCGCCATCGCCGAAGGAGCCCTGCGCGTCTATCCCGACGCCGAGACCATACAGTTTCCGGTGGCCGACGGCGGCGAAGGAACCCTTGAGGCGGCCGTCGCCGCAGGGTACGAGGAGCGGCTGAACGCGGTGGTCGGCCCGATCCTGGCGCCGGTCGGCGCGGCCTGGGCGATCCGGAAGGACGCCTCCGGCGGGGCCACCGCCGTGATCGAAACCGCGCAGGCCTCCGGGCTGGCGCACATGGAACCCACCCCGGCCAACGCCCTGCGCGCACACAGCTACGGCTGCGGCCAGCTGATCGCCGCCGCCCTCGACGCCGGCGCGACGGAGATCGTGCTGGGCCTGGGCGGCTCGGCCATGAGCGACGGCGGCAGCGGTGCCCTTCGCGCGCTGGGCCTCAAGCCGCTCGACGCCGCCGGCAACGTGGTGCCGCTCGGCGGTGGCTCGCTCGCCGAGGTGGCGCAGCTCGATGTCAGCGGACTCGATCCGCGGCTCGGCTCGGCCAGGTTCCGGATCGCCGTCGACGTGCAGAACCCGCTCGTCGGTGCCGACGGCGCAGCCCACGTCTTCGGCCCGCAGAAGGGCGCCGACGCGGACACCGTGGAACTGCTCGACGCCGGACTCCGCAACTGGGCCTCAGTGCTGCGCCAGTCCACCGGCCGGGACGTCAACGTCCCCGGAGCCGGGGCGGCCGGCGGTTTCCCGGCGTCGTTCCTCGCCTTCAGTGACGCAGCGCTGGAAGGTGGCTTCGAGCTGGTGGCCGGACTCACCGGGCTGGCCGACAAGCTCGTACAGGCCGACCTTGTGATCACCGGCGAGGGCTCGCTGGATTCGCAGTCGCTGACCGGCAAGGCGCCGATTGCGCTCGCCGATGCCGCGCAGCGCCTGGGTATTCCCGTCATTGCGGTCGCCGGACGGATCCTGGTCACGCCTGAGGACCTCGCCAAGCACGGGGTGGTGGCCGCGGCGCAGCTGTTGGACGTGGCAGGGAGTCCCGAGGACGCCGTCGCCAACGCCGCGAAGTACCTCGTCTGGGCCACCAGCCAGGTGCTCGAGGGCGCCTGAGCGCTTAGGCGCCCGTCTCATAGTGCGGCTCCGCGACCGGTTTGGATTCGGGGGAGCCCCGCTCCCGTAGGTACACCGAAGCGCCCACGAGCACGGCGACCGCCAGGAACTCGCTTTGCCAGTTCTGGAAGGACTCAAACCAGAAGCGGCTCGTTGCGAGATACTCAAGGACTGTCACGGGAGCCTCGCCGTGGCTCTGTTGCTCGGAGCTGTACGCGTCCGCCCCTCCGACGGCGTGGAGCACGAAAGATGCGAGGAACAGCAGCAGGAACATGATCGACAGTGAGTGTTCATACAGCTTGAGGACCCACCCCCCGCGGCGCACGGGCCATGGGGTGGCCGCCTTCAGGTCCGCGGTCCGGGGGTCCTCGTCCTGCGGGGCATCCCGGCCCACCGGTTTGGACTCCGAGGATCCTTTCTGGAACAGGAAGACCGTCAGGATGACGTACATGCCCATCTGCAGGAACTCGGACTCCCAGTTCTCAAATGTCGCTTCGACGAACGCGCCGGTGCCCAGGTATCCCAGCACCGTCACGGCCGGCTCGCCGTGGGCCAGCTGGTCCGAGCTGTAGTCCGCGGCTCCACTGAGGACCATGCCGCCGAAGAACACCACGAACAGGCCGATATTGGCCAGCAGCAGGCCGTGGTTCTTGACCCACGAGCCCTTGCTTCGTCCCGGTTGTGTGCCCTGCGGGCTTGGGTTTGCCATGTCAGTTACCTCTTTCGGCATGCCGGCGGAGCCTGCTCGGTACGTAAGCCAGCAGGACGAGCAGTACAACCAGCAGCACCCCGCCGGCCCACAGCCCCGCCGCCCGGCCTGCGGTGACGTCGAAGACCAGTGCCGAGGTGCCCACGCTAAGGAGCCCGACGCAGGCCAGGGACACCTTGGCGATCCGGTCCGCGCTGGCCACGAGGGCCGCCCTAAGATGCAGGCGGAACAGCCGGCGGTGAACGCTCACGGGCAGCAGGATCAGCGCAGTGGTGAGGGCGGCCAGCGCCACGTTGGCAAGGTAGAGGGCAGTCTGGAAATCGTCCAGCGTCTCGAACCTCGACTGGAAGGGCAGCGTCAGCAGGAAGCCCCCCAGTATCTGCACACCTGTCTGCAACACGCGCAGCTCCTGCAGCAGTTCCATCCAGTTGCGGTCCAGTTTTTCGATGGCGGACTCGTTGCGCCCGCCCGCCGTGTACTGGTTCTTGCCCCCAGTCGGGGACTCCCCGGGAGCGGACTCCGGCTCTAAATCGGACAAGTGGCCTCCACTGGATGACGGTCTGGCTGCGGCGGCAGCCAACTCTCAACCTAGGCTTGAGCGTTACGGAATTCAAGCCGGTACTAAGCGTACTGATCAATTTTGCGGGTAGGGTGGGATTGTTTACTTCGCGGGCAGCGTCGCAGCTCCGGGCCATTGCCCGTTGCGGGCGACGCGGTCCTAGGAAACCGACACGTTGGGTAGGTGGACGATGAGCGATTCACGCAAACAGCAGGACCAGCCGCGCGACCCCCGGGGCGGCTACTACTCCGGGTCGTTCCCGGAGCAGGTGCAGGAACAGCCGGGCCTCACCGCGCCCATGGACCCCCAGCCGGACCACGGCGAGGAGAGCTACGAAGGCAGCGGCGCCCTCACCGGGAAGGCCGCGCTGATCACAGGCGGGGATTCCGGGATCGGCAAGGCGGTGGCGATCGCGTTCGCCCGCGAGGGGGCCGACGTCGCCATCTCCTATCTGCCGGAAGAGGAAACCGACGCCCAGGACACTGCGGCGTGGATCCGCAAAGCCGGCCGCAAGGCGCTGCTGATCTCCGGGGACGGACGCAACGAGGAATTCGCCACCAGGATCGTCGACGACGCGCTCGCCGAGTTCGGCCGGCTCGACGTTGTGGTGCTGAACGCCGCGTACCAGAAGAACCGCGACAGCTTCGAGTCGCTCCCCACCGAGGAGTTCGACCGCGTCTTCCAGACAAACCTCTACTCGCTGATCTGGACCGCCCGGGCGGCGGTGCCGCACCTGGAGGCTGGCGCGTCGATCATCACCACGGCGTCGATTCAGGCGTTCAACCCCTCGCCGGAGCTGATCGACTACGCCATGACCAAGGCCGCGCAGGTCGCCTTCACCAAGGCCCTGGCTCAGGAGCTCGGCCCGAAGGGAATCCGGGTCAATGCCGTGGCACCGGGACCCATCTGGACGCCCCTGATCCCGGCGACCGAGTGGCCGGAGAAGCTGCCGTCGTTCGGGCAGGACACCCCGCTGCAGCGCGCGGGACAACCGGCTGAGCTCGCGCCGGCCTACGTGCTGCTGGCTTCCGACCACGGCTCCTACATTTCCGGCGCGGTCCTGCCTGTCACCGGCGGCAAAGGCCTCTGACCCCTGTCACGGCAATTCCGGCAGATCCAAGAAACCAGGCAGTTCACCATTCCACTACGGGAGGAACAGCATGACCGAGGAACAGCAGCAGGAACCGATCGAGGAAGCCGGCGGCTACGGAACGCCGACGGTGGAGCAGGAGCTACCGGGCGGAGACGCCAAAAAGTTCGCCCAGCCCCGCGAAGAAGAAGCTTTCGACGCCGCCGGACTCAGCCAGGACAGCCCGGACGGCGAGACCTACCCCGCCGGCGCACCGGACCTGAGCCAGTTCGGCGCCGAAGACCAAGACAGTGCAGGAGAACCCGGAGCAGGACGCTTCGGAGGAACGGAGGAACAGATGAGTTCAGAAAACGCCAGCACAACCCCCGGCTACGACGCAGACGCCACGGAGAATTCCGAGGTGGCCATGCCATCCGCTGAGGCGGAGATGGATGCGACCAACACCGAAGAGCCCGACGCCGGGCGGCCGTTCTCCTCGGAGCCCGGCCAGGATGCGGCCGGCCTTCCGGACGGATCGGGAACGGACCTGCCCGAAAGCAAATCGGCCAAGGACGGCGACGGCGACGACGAGGAACCCTTCGACGCCGGCTAAAGCCTCCGCCAGCTAAAGCCAGCGCGCCGCCCGCACCGCCGCGCGACGCAGCGAAGGCCGGGATCCGGACACCCACGTGGTGTCCGTTTCCGGCTCGGCCACGGTGCCGCGGACCTTCGCGATCGCCGTCATGCCGTGGTAAATCACCAGGGCCGCCGCCGAGCCGAGGGCGATGCCGGTGAACACGAGGTCGCCGATGGTCCAGGTGTAGTCGGCGATGCCGACGATCAGTGCGACGGCGGCCGTGGTCAGGTTGATCGGGTTGGAGAAGTTCACCTTGTTCTGCACCCAGATCTTGACGCCCAGGACGCCGATCATGCCGTAGAGCATCGTCGCCGCGCCGCCCAGGACGCCGGCCGGGACGGTGGCGATGAGTTCGCCGAACTTGGGCGAGAAGCTCAGCACCACGGCGAAGACACCGGCAACCCAGTAGGCCGCCGTCGAGTAGACCTTGGTGGCGGCCATGACGCCGATGTTTTCCGCGTAGGTGGTGGTGCCGGAGCCGCCGCCCATGCCGGCAAGGACGGTGGCGGCGCCGTCGGCCATCAGCGCCCGCCCGGAGACGCCGTCGAGGTTCTGGCCGGTCATGGCGGACACGGACTTCACGTGGCCGATGTTCTCCGCCACGAGGACCAGGACCACCGGCACGAACAGGCCGACGACGCCGATGTGGAATTCGGGGGTCTGGAAGAACGGCAGTCCCACCCAGGCGGCGGAGTCCATTTTGGTGAAGTCAACTTCGCCCCGGATCATCGCCACGAGGTAGCCCGCCACAACGCCGACCAGGATGCTCAGCCGGCCCAGGATGCCGCGGAAGAAGACGCTGACGACGATGATCGTGGCCAGGGTGATGAGGGCCGTGATCGGGGCGGCATCGAAGTTGGCCTTGGCGGCCGGGGCGAGGTTGAGGCCGATCAGCCCCACGATGGCGCCGGTGACGATGGGCGGCATCAGGCGGTTGATCCAGCCGGCGCCGAACTTCTGCACCACCGCGCCGATGACCGCCAGCCCGACGCCGGCCAGCACCACGCCGCCGAGCGCGCCGGCGACGCCGTACTGCTGCTGCGAGGCCATGATCGGTGCGATGAAGGCGAAGCTGGACCCGAGGTAACTGGGCACCTGGCCCTTGGTGATGACCAGGAACAGCAGTGTGCCGATGCCGGAGAAGAAGAGCGTGGTGGCCGGGGGCATGCCCGTGATGATCGGGACCAGGAAAGTTGCGCCGAACATGGCGACGACGTGCTGCATTCCGACGCCGATGGTCAGCGGCCAGGCAAGGCGCTCGTCCGGCCTGACGACCTCACCGGGGCGGATGGCCTTGCCGTTGCCGTGGAGCTTCCATTTGGTACCGAGCATGCTCATTGCCGGGGCCTTTCAGAGAATGTGTGGCGGGGCGGGAAGGAATCTTCCGGGGGCAACTTTACCGCGCCGGTGTTTCCGGCATGCGTCGCCGGCGGCGGCCCTGTATCTGACGGCTGCGCGGCTGTAACTGACGACGGCGCCGCTGTGCCGGACGTCACGGGGCGTTGCGGGAAGTGGGAAGCACAAGTTGAAGTTGCAACTATAGACAGTAACCAGTGGCCGCCGTTCCCGGCGGGTACGCCCAGCGAAAGGGATGCTCTTGACCATCGCCCATGAAGAAGCAGTAATCGACGCCGCCGCAGTGGACGCCATCTTTGCCGAGGCCCGCACCGCCAACACCTTCACCGGTGAGGTCACCGACGAGCAGGCCCGGGCCATCTACGAACTCACCAAGTTCGGGCCCACCGCGTTCAACTCCCAGCCGCTGCGCGTGACCTACGTCCGGTCCGCCGAGGCCCGCGCTACTCTAGTGGAAACCCTCGCCAACGGCAACCGCGCCAAAACCGCTTCCGCACCGCTCGTCGCCGTCCTCAGCTACGACACGTCCTGGCAGGACCAGTGGGACAACTTCCTGCCCGGCTACAACGCCCCCAAGGCCATGTACGACGCCGCCCCGGACCTCGCCGCGGCCACCGGCAACAACAACGCCCACCTGCAAGCCGGTTACTTCATCCTCGCCGTCCGGTCCCTCGGCTTTTCCGCCGGACCCATGACGGGCGCGGACTTCACCGCGATTGACGAGGCATTCTTCCCCGACGGCGGCCAGAAGAGCTTCCTCGTCGTCAACATCGGACAGGCCGCGGCCGACGCCTGGGGTGCAGCCAAGCCGAAGTTCGCTTACGACGACGTCGTCCGCACCGTCTGACGGGCAGCCGCTGACCCAGAGGTGCCTCCGGCACGTTTTTACGCGGAGGTGCCTCCGGCACCATGGGGGACAGGCCGGAGGCACTCGGGACGCAATTCTGCGGTTGAGCGCAAGGCCGCATCCGGGGCCGCTTCCAGTTTAGTCCGCTTCGGTCCTCTGGCTACAGGGCTGCGGGGCCCGCAATGGGGTTTCGTGGCGGACTTGCCGGTCGAACAGCGGGTCGCGTTAAGTCATGTCCGAGACGGGTGTCACACTTTGTGCGACGGGGTGCAATACTAGGCTCACCTGTGGCGCTCAGTCGGCGCATATCGGGCTATTGCGAGCGGACCGGGGGGCCACTACATGACGCTTGACACCTTATCTTTGCGTGTCGCCCTGGCGGTGGTCGACCTGACGCTGCTGCTGCTTTTCTACTTCATTACGTTCCGCCGGACGCGGTCTGCCTACAGCGGCTCGTGGTGCCTTGCGCTCCTGTTTTTCCTGTCCGGCAACGCGGCCTACCTGCTGGACGGTACGCCGCACCAGGTCTGGGCCAACCCGCTGGGGAACGTGTTACTCGTGGCCGGCGCGTCCAGCATCTGGGCGGGCGCGCGTTCGCTGCGGACCAGCGTCCCCAAGGTCTGGTATCTGGCAGCCGGCCCCGCCGTAACGGCCGTGGCCTCGGTACTGGACCAGCCCGCCACCAACGTGTGGTCCGGCGGCCCGGCCTATTTGGGATTCATGAGCCTGCTGATCGGCTTCGCCTGCCGGGAACTGTTCCTGCTGGACAGGCACTTCTCGCGCGTGCACCGCACGCTGGCCGTGGGCTCCGCCTTCCTCGCGGCGTTCTATCTGGGCCGCCTGGTCACCTTCGTTCTCGAGGGACCCGACGGAGCTGTGTTCCTGACCGTCTTTGGATCCGTCCCGGCGACGGTGACTTCGGCCGTGATCATGGTGGTGGCGTCGTTCACCATGGCGGAGCTGAGCTACGAGCAACAGACCCAGGACCTCCGTGCCCGCGCCACGGTGGACGGGCTGACCGGGCTGCTGAACCGCACGGCTTTCCTTGACTTGGCCGAGGACGAACTGCGCCGCCTCACCCGTGCCCGGACCACGGCGTCGCTGATCCTGGCGGACCTGGACCACTTCAAATCCATCAACGACGAGTATGGCCATTCGGCCGGCGACACCGCCCTGCAGGCGTTCGCAGAGGCCTGCACGTCCACCGTCCGATCCACGGACCTTGTGGGCCGCTACGGCGGCGAGGAATTCATCATCCTACTGCCGGGCGTTTCGCCGGAAACGGCCGCCGACATCGCCCGGGACATCAGTGCCCGGGTGCAGGCGTCGGCGTCGCCCGTAATCCCCTGCCTGCCTACTTCCAGTTACGGCATCGCGTCGACCTCGCCCGGCCGCGTGGACCTTGACGCGTTGATCGCCTCCGCGGACGCCGCGCTATACAGTGCCAAGACCCTGGGCCGCGACCGCTCAGTGCTCGCCGGCAGCCTCGAGGCAGAACCCGCCTAAGCAGCCCGGCCCGGAACCGGCGGGCCGACGCCCGGCCCGAAGGCCCGGCCGTTGGCAGATGCCCGCGTTAGGAGATGACGCCGTCCACCAGCGCTTTTGCCTCGGCCTGGACCTGCTTGAGGTGTTCGGCGCCCTTGAAGGACTCGGCGTAGATCTTGTAGACATCCTCGGTGCCGGAGGGGCGGGCCGCGAACCAGGCGTTCTCGGTGACCACCTTGAGCCCGCCGATCGATGCCCCGTTGCCGGGCGCCTCGGTCAGCTTGGCCGTGATGGGTTCTCCCGCGAGTTCCGTGGCGGTTACGTCTGCCGGTGAGAGCTTGCCGAGGGCTGCCTTCTGCTCCCGGGTGGCCGCTGCGTCGATCCGCGCGTAGACCGGGTCGCCGAACTGGTCGGTGAGGCCCTTGTAGAGCTGCGACGGCGACTTCCCCGTTACCGCGGTGATCTCCGACGCCAGCAGCGCCAGCAGGATGCCGTCCTTGTCGGTGGTCCAGACGCTGCCGTCTTTTCTGTTAAAGGACGCGCCGGCGGATTCCTCGCCGCCGAAGGCGCCTTCGCCGGAGAGCAGCCCCGGGACGAACCACTTGAAGCCCACCGGAACTTCGACCAGTTTGCGGCCCAGGCTTTCGGCCACGCGGTCGATGATGGAGGAGGAAACCAGGGTCTTGCCGATCACGGACTGCGGGTTCCATCCGGTCCGGTGGCGGTAGAGGTAGTCAATCGCCACCGCGAGGTAGTGGTTCGGGTTCATCAGCCCGCCCTGCCCATCGACAAACGGCGTCACAATCCCGTGCCGGTCGGCGTCGGCGTCGTTGCCGGTGGCGATGTCGAAGGGTGCGGACCCGTCCGCACCAGCAGCCATGCGGTTGATCAGCGAGGCCATCGCCGACGGCGAGGAGCAGTCCATCCGAATCTTCTCGTCCCAGTCGAGCGTCATGAACGCCCACTGCGGATCGACGGTCGGGTTGACCACCGTGAGGTTCAGGTGGTGGCGTTCGGCGATCTCGCCCCAGTAGTCCACCGACGCTCCGCCCATCGGGTCGGCGCCGATCCGGACCCCGGCCTCGCGGATGGCATTGAGGTCCAGGACGGAGGGGAGATCGTCCACGTAGCTGCTGAGGAAGTCGAACTTGCCCGTGGTGCCCGCGCTGAGGGCGTCCGCGATGGGAATCCTTTTCACCCCGCGTTGGCCGTTTTCCAGCAGTTCGTTGGCGCGGTTGGCGATCCAGCCGGTGGCGTCCGAGTCGGCGGGTCCGCCATGCGGGGGGTTGTACTTGAAGCCTCCGTCGCCGGGCGGGTTGTGGCTCGGCGTCACCACGATGCCGTCTGCCTGCGGGGCCCCGGCCGGGGAGTTGTTGTTGTGCGTCAGGATGGCGTGGCTCAGTGACGGGGTGGGGGTGTAGCCGTGGCGGGCGTCGATCAGCACGTTGACGCCGTTGGCCGCGAGGACTTCCAGGGCGGAATTCTGCGCCGGCTCGCTCAGGGCATGGGTGTCTTTGGCAAGGTACAGGGGCCCGGTGATCCCTTGGCCTGCCCGGTACTCCACGATCGCCTGCGTGATGGCGAGGATGTGGGGTTCGTTGAAGGAGGCTTTCAGGCTCGACCCCCGGTGCCCGGACGTGCCGAAGACCACCCGCTGGCCGGGATCGCCCAGATCCGGTGAAACGTCGTAGTACGCATCCAGGAGCGCAGTGAGATCAACAAGGTCTTGGGGTTGGGCAACAGTGCCCGCGCGGCTAGCCATGGCACCAGCATGCCAGACCGTCGCGGCAGGGGACATGATTTCGGCGGAATACGGCCCCTGTGACGCAAGAAATATCCTGCCCCTTGAAGCGGCGCGGCGGTAGGCTGAATCCAGAGACTTCACGAGGGGAAAACCATGACTGACCAGCCGAAACCGGACAAAGACGAGACTCCTGAGGGCTACCGGCCGCCGTCGTATATTCCGGCGCAGGAGTCCGATGTTCCTCCGCCGCCGGCACCGCCCGCGACGTCGGCGTTCGAGCAGCAGGACTACGGCCACCGGACATCCGGAGCGCCGGGTCAAGGCGAGCAGTACGGCCAGTCCGCTCCGGACTACAGCCAGCCCACCGACCCGTACGGCACCCCGGCACAGTATGGCCAGCAGCCGTACGGCCAGCAGCCTTACGGGCAGCAGCCTCAGTACGGCCAGCCGCCTCAGTACGGCCAGCCGGGCACGCCGTTCAACGCCTACGGCCAGCCGGCGTACTACGGGGTCCCGCCGGAACCCAAGGGCCTGAGCATCGCCAGCCTGTGCTGCGGCATCGCCGCCTTTGTGGGGCTGGGCTTCTTCCTCCTGCCGCAGCTCGCGGCGGTCATCCTGGGGCACATGGCCCTTAAGCGCGAGCCGGCGGGCAAGGGCATGGCCATTGCCGGCCTGGTCATGGGCTATGTGGGGATCGCGCTGGCCATTCTGGTGATCGTGCTCATCGTGGTGGGGCTGGCCATCGGCAGCTCGACCTACCGGGGGTACGGGGTCTAGGCACTTCCGCCAGAGGTAAGAGCCGCGACCAGCCGTCCGGCGTTGGCTTCGAGCCAGGTGCCGCGGCGGCGGATCACGTCGCCCACGCCGTCGTCCCACATCCGCGCCCAGCCGCCGCCGAGCGCCTTGGCGTTGTGCCGCATCCGCTCGTGGCTCAAAGCGGTGGCCTCGATTCCGAACGCGGGCAAACGCCGGCGTTCCTCGTCGTTCCAGCCGAAGGCGTCAGCGAAAATCCGGAGCCGCCGGAACGGGTCAACCGCCTCCCAGCCGGGCCAGGCGTCGGCGGGGTCCCGGAGCGGAACCCAGTGCATCGCGGTGTTGAAGGAGTCCTTGAGCGCCGTCGTGGGGCCGGCGAGGTCGAAGTCAACCAGTCCGGCGGCACGGCCGCCCCGCACCACTACGTTTTGGGGCGTGACGCGTCCCGGCCCAGGAACCGCGGGGCGCCGTCGAATCCGGCGTCTTCCAGCCAGTCAAGGTACGCGGCGACGGCCAGGGACTGGGGCTGGTGCGGGCGGCGGATGGTTCCGCCCACCCGCACCACACCGGCGGTGACATCGCCCGCCGGCATGAGTTCGACGTCGGACGCCTCGCCTGCGGCGGGGGCGTAGACGCGGGACTCAAGCGGCGCGCGGTGCCTGGAGCTCATCGGCTCAGCGTACGCCGCCCATCAGCTTCTTGATCGCCGGCGAGGCCGCGGCCAGGCCAACGGCGAGCAGCATGGCCGTGCCGCCGATGCCGATGAAGTAGGGCAGCTCGTCCTCCGGGTTGTACAGGCCGGAGAGCAGGCCGGCCAGGGTGGTGCCCAGCGACACCGAGAGGAAGAACAGCGCCACCATCTGGGTGCGGAAGGCCTCCGGCGCCAGCTTGGTGGTCACGGACAGGCCGATGGGGGACAGGAAGAGCTCCGCGAGGGTGAACAGGAACAGGATGCCCACCAGTGCCAGCAGCGGGGTCTTGCCCTCTCCGGCCAGCGGGATGAAGGCCAGGAAGGCCAGGCCCATCACAAAGAGGCCAATCGAGAACTTCAGCGCTGAGCCGGGCTGTTTGCGGCCCAGCCGGGTCCAGAGCGCAGCCATCACGCCGGCGAAGATGATGATGAAGACCGGGTTGATGGACTGGACCCAGGCTGCCGGCATTTCCCAGCCGAACAGGTTCCGGTCCAGCTTCTCCTCCGAGTACACGGCGATGAAGGTGAACTGCTGCTGGAACAGGGCCCAGAATGCGGCCGAGGCGATGTACAGGGGGATGAATGCCCCGACGCGCCGGCGTTCGGTGCCGTTGACCTTTTTGCTGCTGAAGATCAGGGCAAAGTAGAGCACGGACGCGCCGATGGCCGCGTAGGCCATGGACATGGCCAGGTTCCCGGCGTTCACGATGCCGGTGGCCAGCAGCACGGCGATCACGGCGGCGATGGCGGCGAAGCGCAGGCCGTACTTGGTGCGCTCGGCGGCGGGCAGCGGGTTGTGCACCCGGTTTGCCTCTTCAGGCAGCTTCTTGCGGCCCACCGAGTAGATGGCCAGGCCCACGCCCATGCCGATGGCGGCGGCGCCGAAGCCCCAGTGGAAGCCCTGGCTTTCCTGCAGCCAGCCGGTGACCAGCGGGCCGATCAGCGCGCCGGCGTTGATGCCCATGTAGAAGATGGAGAATCCGGCGTCGCGGCGTTCGTCCTTCTCCCGGTAGAGGCTTCCCACCAGGGCTGTGGCGTTGGCCTTCAGGCCGCCGGAGCCGACGCCGACCAGCACCAGGCCGGTGATTAGGCCCGGAATGCCCGGTACCAGGGCGAGGCCGATGTGGCCGGCCATGATCAGGATGGCGGAGCCGAACAGCACCTTTTCGGAACCGAAGAGCCGGTCCGCGAGCCACGCGCCCAGGATGGTGGAGAGGTACACGCCGCCGCCGTAGGCGCCGACGAGGCCGGCGGCGAGGGCCTTGTCGATTCCCAGACCGCCTTCAGCGGCCGTGAAGTACATGTAGTAGAGCAGGATGCCCTGCATTCCGTAGAAGGAGAAGCGCTCCCACATCTCTACGGAGAAGAGGCTGGCCAGCATCTTTGGGTGGCCAAAAAAGGACGTATCGCCCGGCGTTGTAGCGGGGGGACGGGATAAATGAGTTGTGCTCATTTACTTAATGCTGACACTGTGACGCGGGATTGTCACATTCGCGGCGCCCCGGGGCAAGTCACGCGCCCGGCGTTTCGCCCTCCTTTTCCGCCCCGTTGCGCTGGCAGTTAATGCTGCTATTGGGCCGGAATGGCAGCAACGTCTGATAGCGCAACGGGGGCGGGATGCGGGCGGGGTGGAGCGGTCAAGCGGGGCGCGGCTACCCGGCGTCGAACATGATGACCTGGCGCACGGCCTTCCCGTCGGCCAGCTGGTCCATGGCCTGGTTGATGTCCGCCAGCGCGATCCGCGAGGAGATCAGCTCTTCGACCGGCAGCTTCCCGTCCCGCCAGAGCTGGGCGTATTTGGGAATGTCCCGCGACGGCACCGCGGAGCCGAGGTAGCTGCCGACGATAGTCCGGGCCTCGGCAGTGACGGTCAGCGGCGGGATCTGGGCGCGGGCGTCCGGGTGCGGCAGGCCGGCGGTGATGGTGGTGCCGCCCGCCGCGGTCGCGGCGAAGGCGGTTTCGAAGGCCCGCGGATTCCCGGCGCATTCGATCACGTATCTGGCCTTGACGCCCTCCTCGAGCACCTGCTGCGGGGTGTAGGTCTCGTGGGCGCCCAGGCGGCGGGCGTGCTCGAGTTTTTCCGCCAGCGTGTCCACGGCAACGATCCGCGAAACACCCTGCGATATTGCCGTGATCAGCGCGGCCATGCCGACGCCGCCGAGCCCCACGATCATGATGCTGTCCTGCGGCCTGGGCCGCGCTGCGTTCAGGACGGCACCGCCTCCGGTCAGCACGGCGCAGCCGAGGACGGCGGCGACGTCCGCCGGGATGTCGTCGTCCACCGGTACGGCCGAGGCGCGGTCCACCACGGCATGGGTGGCGAAGCCGGAGACGCCCAGGTGGTGGAAGATCTTCTCGCCGTCGCGGTCCAGGTGCATCGATCCGTGCAGAAGGGTGCCTTCGCCGTTGCTTTTCGAGCCGGCCGTGCAGGGGAGCCGGCCGTCTTCGGCGCAGTTTTCGCACTCTTCGCAGCGGGGCAGGAAAGACATCACCACGCGCTGGCCCGGGGCGAGGTCCGTGACGTCCGAGCCGACCTCGACGACGCGCCCTGCGGCCTCATGCCCCAGCAGCATCGGCACCGGACGCACCCGGTTGCCGTCCACAACGCTCAGGTCCGAGTGGCAGATGCCGGCCGCCTCGATCTGCACCAGGATTTCGGTGGGGCCGGGACCCTCGAGTTCCAGCTCGGCGATGGTGATGGGCCTGGAATCCGCGAACGGCCGGGGGCGGCCGATTTCCTCAAGTACTGCGCCGGTAATCTTCATCGATCCCTCTCATGTGGTTTCCAGGCTGAAAACGTTGTGGCTTTACTCTGCTAAACCGTAGCGGCACCTGCCCGGTAATTCACCCACGCCGGGCGGGTAGCGGGGCTAGCACCCCAACTGCGCGGCCAGCTGCAGCAGCAGCGCCTCGGAACCCATCGGCCCGATCAGTTGGACGCCCATCGGCAGCCCCGCACCCGTTGCCCCGCCGGTCCAGTGCACCGGGATGCTGATCGCAGGCAGCCCGCACACGTTCACCATGGACGACCAGGGCGCGTACTCGCACTGCTTGCGGTAATCGCCGTCGGCATCCCCCGCCCATTCGGCCGCCGGCCAGTACCCGTCGCCGTGGGCGGCTCCGGTGAACCAGCCCACCGGGCGCGGGGTCTGCGCCAGCGCGGGCATCAGCATCAGGTCCCAGGCGGCGTACTGGGCAATTGTGTCCCGCTGGAACTGGCGCAGGAAACCGAGGGATTCGGCGAGTTTGGCCGGCCCGCGCTGCTGCGCGCGGAGCCGGAATGTCCGCGTCAGCGGCGTCAGGAGTGCCTCGCGCTGGGGAGTGATCCGGGCGTCCCCGACGGCGGCGGTCCAGGCCGTGGTGAACGCACCCGGGTAGCGGTTGTCGTAGCGGATGGAGGCTTCCGAGGTTTCGTGCCCGGCCGCCTCGAGCCGCCGGATGCCTTCGGCCAGGGCATCCAGCGCCGCGGGCTCCGGGGTAAAGGGGAAGATCGTCTGCCACGGGCTGTCCAGGCTCACCCCGATCCGGAGCCTGGGCGAGTCCTGCGCTGTGAGTTCGAGGTAGCTGGGCGCGGTCTTCCCGTGCCCGGGGTCGGTCCCGGGGACCATGGCATCGAGCAGCAGCGCGGYGTCGGCCGCGGAACGGGCCAGCGGCCCGGACACCACCAGCCCGGCCGGATCGCCGGTGCTCTCACCCGCAGGAACCAGCCCTCGGCCGGGCTTGAGGCCCACCAGCCCGCAGGCGGCGGCCGGAATGCGGACCGAGCCGCCGCCGTCGGAACCGGGGGCAAAGGGAACCAGCCCGGCCGCCACCGCCGCGGCGCTGCCCCCGCTGGAACCTCCCGAGCTGCGGCTGAGGGCATGCGGGTTCCGGGAGGGCGGCGCGATCCGGTTCTCGCTGTACGCCGTCAGTCCGAACTCCGGAACCTGGGTCTTGCCCAGCGAGACCACACCCGCGCCCTTCAGGGTGGCGACGAGGGCGCCGTCGGCCAGGGCGGGCTTGTGGTCCAATGCGGCGCTGCCGTGGGTGGTGACGACGCCGGCGACGTCCGTCAGGTCCTTGAAGGCCACCGGCATCCCGTGCAGCAGTCCCACGCCGGTCCCGTCCCGCGCGGCCCGGGCGTGGGAATCGTCCGCCATGGTCGCGTCCAGCAGTGCCTGCTCCGCGGTGACCGTGATGAAGGCGCCCAGCTGAGGGTTTTCAGCAGCGATCCGGTCGAGGAAATGCCCCGTGGCCTGCCGCGAGGACAGCTCGCCGGTGCGCAGGGCATCGCGGAGCTCCACGGCGGAGAGCTCGTGGATCTCAGCCACAGTTACGCGGCTCCCCGGGTGCGCCCTCGGGGGGACATGTCCAGTGCTGGTGCCGGCGGGTGGGCATGGTGGCATTGTGCCCAGTCGTCGCGGCGGGGGGAGGGCATGTCCCGTGGGCTGAAGTGCGGGCTGCCACAGGGATCGCCGGCCGGTCAGCTGCCTCGGGTCTCCTGTGCGCCATCCCAGAAGCGTAACGTGCTGCCGGGTAGGGGTGCGGCACCGGCGGCTGGCGATACGCTGGAGGCAGACCATGCATTCTGCGGAGGGACGACCATGAGCGACTTTGACACCGTGACCGTGTCCGGGATCCCCGAAGGGGCCAGGATCCTTGACGTCCGCGAAGAGTATGAATGGGTCGCGGGCCACGCCGCCGGCGCGCTGCACATCCCCCTGGACCAGCTCCCGGCCCGGCTCGAGGAACTCGACCCCGACGAGGACCTCTACATCATCTGCCGCACCGGAGGCCGCTCCTTCCGCGCGGCCCAGTGGCTCACCGGGCAGGGGTACTCCGCCCTGAACGTGGCCGGCGGCATGGACCAGTGGCTGGAAACCGGTATGCCGCTGGTGTCCGGCAACGGACTCAAGCCCGTCATCCTGTAGTTGAAGAAAGAAGCGCCGATGCCCGCATCACCCGTCACATACACCTTCCTCGGACCCGCGGGCACCTTCACCGAGGCAGCCCTGATGCAGGTCCCCGGCGCGGAGGACGCCGTCCGCGTACCGTCGTCGAACGTCAACACGGCGCTGGACAGGGTCCGCGACGGCTCGGTGGACGCGGCGATGGTGCCGATCGAGAACTCCGTGGAAGGCGGCGTCACCGCCACCCTGGACGCAATCGCGACCGGACAGGAACTGCGGATCCTGCGTGAGGCCCTGGTGTCGATCAGCTTCGTACTGGTGGCCCGGCCCGGAACCAGGATTGAGGACATCCGCCGGATCTCCACGCATGGCCACGCCTGGGCACAGTGCAGGCTCTGGGCAGAAAAAAACATTCCAAATGCGGAATATATCCCGGGCTCTTCCACGGCCGGGGCGGCCATGGGACTGCTGGAAGGCGACATCCACTATGACGCGGCGATCTGCGCCCCGATCGTGGCGGCAGAGCAGCCAGGACTCGCGGTGCTGGCGGAGAACATCGGTGACAACCCCGGTGCGGTGACACGTTTTGTGCTGGTCGGCCGGCCCGGTGAACTGCCGGAGCCCACCGGCGCGGACAAGACCACTGTGGTGGTGCCGCTGCCGGAGGACCGCCCCGGCGCCCTCATGGAGATCCTTGACCAGTTCGCCACCCGCGGCGTGAACCTCAGCCGGATCGAGTCCCGGCCCACCGGCCAGTACCTCGGCCACTACTTCTTCAGCATCGACGCCGACGGCCACGTGGCCGACGCCCGCGTCGCGGACGCCCTGGCAGGCCTGCACCGGATCAGCCCGGCCACCCGCTTCCTGGGTTCCTATGGCCGCGCCGACGGGCACCGGACCGTTGTGGAGCCCCACACGTCCGACCAGGCATTCCGGGCCGCCCATGCGTGGGTCAAAGACATACTGTCCGGAGCATCAGTGGTGCCGGAATATACGTCCGGGGCTTCGCCCACAGCGTAGACAAATGCCACATCGGGCACTTCCGCCCCTATGAAACTGTGCGTATGCTTGCCTGATCCATATTGGGGAAGTCCTCTATCGAGGGAGCAGGTCATGGCAGGAACCAGCCTTGAAAATGACGGCCAGGGAATGATCGTGAATCCCAAGCCGACCGCT
Organism: Arthrobacter sp. YAF17; assembly: GCF_052113365.1. Taxonomy (NCBI): domain Bacteria; kingdom Bacillati; phylum Actinomycetota; class Actinomycetes; order Micrococcales; family Micrococcaceae; genus Arthrobacter; species Arthrobacter sp. YAF17. The sequence continues at coordinate 37,067 of NZ_JBFRDB010000032.1, forward strand.
GACAACCAGGACTGGGACGGCGACGACGCCGACCGTGCAGACCGGCTGCGCTTCGAGGAGGAGCAGGCCATGATCCGCGAACAGTCCGAGGCGCGCGCCGCCAAGGCGGCCGCGGAAGCGAAGAAATCCGCAGCCGCGGACAAGGAAGCCGCAGCCAAGGGCGCCGCGGAGAAGTAGGCCGCCACAAAGGCAGCTGCGGCTAATCTCCCTCGGTGCCTTCCTTGACCCGGACGAGCAGCGAGCCGGGGGCAATCTGCACGGTGACCTTCGTGGCCGCCCCGGTCGGATCGCCGTCGACCTGTGTGGGCATCGGCTCCGCGCAGCGGATGGTGACCTTGCCCGAGCGGTAATACGTCATCACCGGCAGGTTCCTCTTGTGCTTCAGCACGATTTTCCAGTACATCGCCAGCCAGCCGATCGCGCTGCGCGGACTCATCACCACGACGTCGAGCATCCCGTCATCGATCATGGCCTGGGGGATGAAGTCGATGCCGCCGGGGATCAGGCCGCAGTTCGCGAACAGCACGCTGCGGATCTTCCGGCTCTGCTCCGGCTGGTCGTCCAGCGCGATGGACACCTTCTTGCGCCGGCCCGGGAGGTGCCGCACGCCCGCTTCGGTGTAGGCCAGCCAGCCCACGGCCTTCTTCAGCCCGTCGTTGGTGTCGCCCACGACCTCCGCATCCATGCCGATGCCGGCAATGACCAGGAACGTGTGCTCCGCCGCCGCGTTGGTGCGTGAGTTCTCCACCTTCATCCGCGCCGTGTCGATGAAGCGCTGGTGCCCGAACAGGGCGGTCTGGACACTTCCGTTCAGGTCGCCCACGTCGAGGTGGATGTTGCGGGCCAGCAGGTTGCCGGTGCCGAGCGGAATGAGGCCCATGGCGATGTCCGTGCCGGCGAGGGCGTCCGCCACCACCCGCACAGTGCCATCACCGCCGCCCACGAGGACGACGTCGGCGCCGTACTCGATCGCGGCACGCGCCTGTGAAAATCCGGGGTCCTCGGCGGTGGTGTCGAAGAACCGCGGCGGCACCCAGCCGGCCGCGGCGCATGCACTTTCAATCACCGTGCGAGCCTCATCGGACCGGGACTTGATGGGGTTCATCACCACGGCGACCTTTTGCTGGCCCTGGCCGGGGCTGTGCGTTTCCTCCCACACGGCGCTGCGGGTGTGTTTGGCCTTGAGCTTGCGCACCCCCCACCAACTGGAGACGGCGAACGCCAGGACTCCAGCGATGATGAGGTACAGCAGCCAGTCGCGCATTGTGCTCCAACACTATCCCGCCGGTGGCCGGAGCCCTGATTGCCTGTCGATTGCCCGGTAATGGTGGATGGATTGGATACTCTTGTCTGGTGATCGACGTAAAAGACCTCAGCGAAAATCCGGACAAGTTCCGGGCCAGCCAGCGCGCCCGCGGCGCCGACGAATCCGTGGTGGACGCGATCATCGCCGCGGACTCGGACCGGCGCGCCGCCCTGATCCGCTTCGAGAACCTGAGGGCCGAGCAGAATGCGTTCGGCAAGAAGGTGGCACAGGCCAAGGGCGAAGAAAAGCAGGCCCTGCTGGCCGAGGTGAAGATCCTCGCGGGCGAGGTCAAGGCCGCCTCCGCCGAGGCCGACGTCGCGCAGGCCGCCCATGAGGAACTGCTGCGCGGCATCCCGAACCTGATCGTGGACGGCGTCCCCGAAGGCGGCGAGGACGACTTCATCGTGGTCAAGACCGTCGGCGCCCCCCGCGAATTCACCGATTTCGAACCCAAGGACCACCTGGAGATCGGTGAGCTGATCGGCGCCATCGACATGGAGCGCGGCGCCAAGGTCTCCGGATCGCGTTTCTACTTCCTGCGCGGCGTCGGAGCCCGGCTGGAAATGGCGCTGCTGCAGATGGCCATGGAGCAGGCCATCGACGCCGGCTTCGTGCCGATGATCACGCCGACGCTGGTACGTCCGGAAACCATGCAGGGCACCGGTTTCGACGTCAAGCACGACGCCGAGATCTACCGCCTCGCCGAGGACGATCTCTACCTCGTGGGCACGTCCGAAGTGGCCCTCGCCGGCTACCACGCGGACGAGATCCTGGACCTCTCCGCCGGGCCGATCCGCTACGCGGGGCAGAGCTCCTGCTACCGCCGCGAGGCCGGTTCACACGGCAAGGACACCCGCGGCATCATCCGGGTCCACCAGTTCAACAAGGTGGAGATGTTCATCTACACCACCGTTGAGGAGGCCGCGGCCGAGCACGCCCGGCTGCTGGCCTGGGAAGAAGAGATGCTGGCCAAGTGTGAACTGCCCTACCGGGTGATTGACACCGCCGCGGGAGACCTCGGCAACTCCGCCGCCCGCAAGTTCGACTGCGAGGCGTGGGTCCCGACGCAGGGCGCGTACCGCGAGCTGACCTCCACCTCCAACTGCACCACCTTCCAGGCGCGCCGGCTCAACATCCGCGAACGCGTGCTGAACGAGGACGGGGCCCCCAAGGGCACCCGCGCCGTCGCCACGCTCAACGGCACCCTGGCCACCACCCGCTGGATCGTTGCCATCCTGGAGCACCACCAGAACCCGGACGGCTCCGTCAGCATCCCGAAGGCACTGCAGAAGTACCTCGGCGGCATGACGGTCTTCCCGGTCATCTGACCCGCAGTCCCGGCCCGTGGCCCCGCCAAGTGCGGCGGGACCACGGGCGCCAGCAACTGTTCATCCCCGGTTCACCGCACGCTGTGGCCTGCGTCCTAGCGGCTGTCGGGGGTGTCTGCTCTACTTGTGAGATGACAACATTGACTGAATCCTCAGTCGCCGGCAACGATGACCGGCGAGACAACAACCAGAACCAGAAGAACGCAGCTGCCCACAAGCTGATGGTCGCGCTCGACGTCGACGGAACCCTCGTGGATCACGACGGCCACATGTCCGTGCCCGTCCGCGAAGCCGCCAGAGACGTCGTCGCCGCCGGCCACCACGTCACCATCGCGACCGGCCGGTCACTCAACGCGGCGCTGCCCATCATCGAGCACCTCGGCATCGACAACGGCTACGCCGTGTGCTCCAACGGCGGTGTCACGCTGCGCCTGGATTCCAGCCTCAGCGACGGCTACGAGATCGTGCACAAGGCCACGTTCGACCCGGGTCCCGTGCTGCGTGCGCTGCGCAAGCGGCTCCCCACGGCCAAGTACGCGCTGGAGGACAAGGACGGGAACTTCCTCTCCACCGAGCGCTTCCAGGACATGAGCTTCGGCGTGGAGGCCATCGGCGTCGACTTCCAGACCATGCTGGAGGCCACCGCGGTCCGCGTGGTGGTCTTCAGCGCCGAGAACACGCCCGACGAGTTCAACACCGCCATCCGGCAGATCGGCCTGGCCGGGGTGACCTACTCGGTGGGCTGGACCGCGTGGCTGGACATCGCCGCCGCCGGCGTCACGAAGGCCAGCGCGCTGGAGCACCTCCGCGGACGGCTCGACGTCGAGGCGCACCGCACGGTCGCCGTCGGCGATGGCCGCAATGACATCGAAATGCTCACCTGGGCCGCCCGCGGCGTTGCCATGGGCCAGGCGCCCGAGGAAGTCATTGCCGCCGCGGACGAGGTCACCCACTCCGTGTTCGACGACGGCGCCGCCCACGTGCTGCGCAGCCTGCTGCTCTAGCAACGCCGCGCGGGCCGGGTTCTGTCAGCCTCGTGCCGTCAGCGCACCTCGAGGATGAGGCCCAGAAGCCTGGCCGCGGCGGGACGCGCCGCGTGTTCCTCATTCCACTGTGCCCGCGCCACGGCCTTGCTGACTGCCTGGGTGGTGATGCCGAGTTCCTCGGCCACCGCCTTCTGCTGCCCGCGGACGCCCGGGGTCAGCAGGTCCAACACGCGCCATTCCGCGGGGCTGCGGTCGTGCACGATGTGCCCCAGCAGCCGCAGTACAGCTTCCGACTCCGCCGCGAGGTCGGCCAGCGGGCCCTCCACGGCCACCGGAATGCGGTCCTTGCCGTTGCGCAGCCGGTCCACGGCCCGGCGGGCGTAAATCAGCCCGTGGCCTGAGGCGTCCTTAATCTGGTTCGGCAGCGGCTCATTGACCGGCCCGACGCCGATCCCGACGTACCAGGCGCCGGTCCGCAGGGCGATCATCGCCGCCTCGACGGCCTGGTGCGGAACGTCCACGATGCCCTGGACCTCGTCCTCCACGGAACGGTCGAAGTCGAGGCGCGCCGGGATGTGCCGCAGGTCCTTGAGGAGCTGTGGCACGCAGTCGCCGTCGCGCCGGCTGTCTGTCTGGTTGATGGTCAGCGTGAACATTCTGGGACCACACTACCCGGTGGTAGATTCGTGGCAAATGTCCCAGTCGGGCCTTGTCACATGACGGCCAGAGCCGGTGGAAACGCCGAATCGGCGGCCGGCTGGAAACCGGAACGGGCGGGTTGCCCCCAACTGACCGGAGATGTTGCGATGGATGCTGCGCCGCCGACGGAGGCCCGAGGGAAACGAGGACTGCATTGAAACGTGACGCGAACGATGCCCGGCTCGGTGACGACGAGCTGGAGTTCGTGGACCGCTGGTGGCGGGCCGCCAACTACCTGTCCGTCGGGCAGATCTACCTTCGGTCCAACCCGCTGCTGCGGGAGCCCCTGGCCCCCGGCAACACCAAATCCCGGCTGCTGGGCCACTGGGGCACCACCCCTGGGCTGAACTTCGTCTACGCCCACCTGAACCGGGTCATCCGCCGGGACAGCCAGAGCATGCTGTTCATTGCCGGCCCCGGACACGGCGGTCCCGCAGTCGTAGCGAATGCTTGGCTTGAGGGCACCTACTCCGAGATCTACAGCAACGTCGGCGACGACGAACCGGGCATGGCTGAGCTGTTCCGGCAGTTCTCCTACCCCGGCGGCATTCCCAGCCACGCCGCCCCGGAAACCCCTGGCTCCATCAGCGAGGGCGGAGAGCTCGGCTATTCCCTGGCGCACGCCTACGGCTCGGTCTTCGACAATCCGGACTTGATCACCGCCGTCGTCATCGGTGACGGCGAGGCGGAAACCGGGCCGCTGGCGGCGAGCTGGCATTCCCACAACTTCCTGGACCCCGTGCATGACGGCGCGGTGCTGCCCATCCTGCACCTGAACGGCTTCAAGATCGCCAACCCCACCATCCTGGCACGTATGCCCGAAGCCCAGCTGGAGCAGTTGCTTCGCGGCTACGGGCACGAGCCGCACTTTGTGACAGTGGCCGATCCGGACGACACGGCGGCCGCGCACCGGGACTTCGCAGCCGTGCTGGACGACTGCCTTACCGAGATCCGGGACATCCAGTCGACCCGGAGGGGCGATGCCGCCGGACCGGGCGAGGGAGGAACCGCCCCGGGAGACGGGTCAGCCGGCAGGCCGGCGGCGCGCTGGCCCGTGATCGTGCTGCGCTCGCCGAAGGGCTGGACCGGGCCCAAGGTAGTGGACGGGCTGCAGGTGGAAGGGACGTGGCGGAGCCACCAGGTGCCGCTGTCCGAGGTGCGCACCAACGCGGAGCACCTGGAGCAGCTGGGGGAGTGGCTCGAATCGTACCGGCCCGGCGAACTTTTCGACGGCGCCGGGCGCCTCCGCCCGGACGTCGCAGCGAATGCCCCCGCGGGCGACCTCCGGATGAGCGCCACCCCGTATGCGAACGGCGGCGTCCTGCTGCGGGACCTCAAGCTGCCGGAGTACGGGGACCACGCCGTCCCGGTGGCGCAGCCGGGGGTGGAGCGGGTCAGCGCCATGATCACGCTGGGGTCCTGGCTCCGGGACGTGATCAGTCTCAACCCCGAGACGTTCCGGCTGTTCGGCCCGGACGAGACGGCCTCCAACCGGCTGCAGGACGTCTACGAGGTCACGGACAAGGTCTGGCAGTACCGGATCGAGGAAGTCGATGAGCACCTTGCCCGCGCCGGACGGGTCATGGAAGTCCTCAGCGAGCACCTGTGCCAGGGCTGGCTGGAGGGGTACCTGCTGACCGGGCGACACGGTGTCTTCAGCTGCTACGAGGCCTTCATCCACATTGTCGACTCGATGTTCAACCAGCACGCCAAGTGGCTCAAGGTGCACCGTAACCTGGCCTGGCGCCGCCCGGTCGCGTCGCTCAACTACGTGCTGTCCTCGCATGTCTGGCAGCAGGACCACAACGGCTTCTCGCACCAGGATCCCGGCTTCATCGACCACGCCGTGAACAAGAAGGCCGAGGTCATCCGGGTGTACCTGCCGCCTGACGCGAACACCCTGCTCTCCGTCATGGAGCACTGCCTCGAGTCACGGGACTACGTCAACATCGTGGTCAGCGGCAAGCAGCCCTCGCCGACCTGGCTCGGCCCCGCCGAGGCCGCACACCACTGCCAGCGCGGCCTGGGAATCTGGGAGTTCGCCGGGTCCGAGGTCCCCGGCGAGGAGCCCGACGTCGTGCTGGCCTGTGCCGGCGACGTGCCCACCGTGGAGACGGTCGCCGCTGCGGAACTGCTCAAGGCCGGCGCTCCCGGGCTGAAGATCAGGGTGGTCAACGTGGTGGACCTGATGCGGCTTCAGGACGCCGGCGAGCACCCGCACGGCCTGACATCCCGGGACTTCGACGGGATCTTCACGGCGGACAAGCCCATCATCTTCGCCTACCACGGCTATCCGGCACTGATCCACCGGCTGGCGTACCGGCGGACGAACCAGGAGGGGCTGCACGTCCGCGGCTACCAGGAGGAAGGCACCACCACGACGGCGTTCGACATGGCCATGCTCAACGGGATCGACCGCTTCCAGCTCGCCATCGACGCGATCGACCGGGTGCCGGGCCTGGCGGAGAAGCACTCGCTGCTGCGGCAGGCGTTGCAGGACAACCGCATCCGGGCGCACAACCACACCCGGGACCACGGCGAGGACTCGAAGGAAATCAGCGGCTGGACCCTCGGCCTGGGGTAGCCCGGCAGCCGGACCGCTACGGGATTCCGGCCAGCACGCCCAGCCCGGCGGCGGGCAGGTGGATCCAGCCCTCGGTCCGGGCCGCCCGGGCATGCCCGGCATCCGGGCGGATGGTCGTGCCGAGGCCCACTGCCCGCGCGGTGAGGGAGGCGATGAGCGCGTCGAACATGTCATCGGAGCCGGCCAGCCGGTCCTCGAATCCGGCCAGGTCCAGCCAGGGTGCTGCCTGCTGCAGCCCGTCCAGGATCCCGGCCAGCCGCTGGGTTTCCGCGCTGCCGCGGCCCTTGTAGCCGCGGGCCAACAGGCCCCAGGACTTCAGTGACGCCGCCGGATAGACCTCGGCCAGCCGGCCGCTGCCGTCCCTGGCCTGTGGTCCGTGTTCCAACGCGATTTTGGCCTGGATGACGGCGCAGCGCATCGCGGGATGGGCCAGCCGGTCGGCGGAGACGCTGAGCGGGATCAGCCCGGTCCGGGCGGTGATGAAGCGGTCGGTGTCCCGGTAGGCCAGCAGCCGGCGGCCCTCGATTCCGTCATGGTCCAGCACGGGATGCGGCTCGGCCGCCAGATGCCCGGCCAGGAAGGGCAGGAAGGCATCGGGCCAGCCCACAGGGCAGTCGATCCCGGTCATGTCGGCGGAGCCGAAGAGCCGGACAATCTCCTCATCGCTGACGTCGAGGGCCAGGTGCACCAGACGGGCACCGCCGTCGCCCCATTCGAGGACGGCGGCGGCGGTTTTCCGCGCGGCCGCGGCGAGGTCGACGCCGAGGGTCAACACCCGCGGGCCCGAGGGGCGCAGGGACGTGGGCGTGGAACCGACCGTCATCCGGCTCAGACCTCGTGGTACCGCAGGGCTCCGGGCAGTCCGCCGCGGCTGTCCAGGCCGTCCCCGGCGGCAAAGCGGGCCCAGACGGCGCGGAGTGCCCGGCCCTGGGCGTTGATTTCCTCCCACGAAGCACCCGCGAGCAGGCCCGCTCCCGCCCAGGTCTGCCTGTCGCCGAACAGCAGCGGCAGGTCAACGGTGTGCGCGGCACCGTAGACGTTTCCCGGCGCCGCCCAGCTCAGCACGTAGCTGTACGCCGTGCCGCCCGCCTGCGCGTGCCGGCGGGCAAACTTCCGGGCGCCCCTGCCGTAGACCGCCTCGGTCACGGCCCAGTTGATTGCTTGGACCACAGCGGTTCCGAGGAATGGGACCCTGGCCAGGCGGCTGACAACCCGGTTGCGCGGCAGGAACAGCCGGGCCTCATCGGAGGTGTGGCCGATCAGGACCTCGATCCCGGGGGCCGTGGCATTCCAAGCGTCCTCAATGCCGGATTCCGGCGGCAGGGGAGCGTGCCCGTACTGGGTGCCGAACGGCATGGCCGCGACCAGCCCGAATTTCCGGGCCACCTGCGACACGTGCCCTTCGATCTCCACGACGTCCATCGCCGGGGTGTCTTCGGTGACGGTTTCGGCAGCGATGCCCATGGCGGTGCTCATCTTTTCCCGGCCCCGGGTGATGCCAAGCGGTGCGCTCTGGATGATGGCGCGCTGGAAGAGAGCGGGGGCCTCCGGCGTCGCCATGAGGTGGGCGACGGCGTCGCCCCCGGCGGACTGCCCGAAGGCCGTGACGCGTCCCGGATCGCCGCCGAAGGCGCCGATATTGCGCTGGACCCAGCGGAACGCCTCGAGCTGGTCCAGCAGGCCGAGGTTCGCGGGGCGGCCCGTGCCGGTTGCCAGGTAACCGAAGAGGCCCAGGCGGTACGTCACGGATACAACAATGACCCGGTTTTCCGCGACGAGGGCCTTGGGATCGAAGATGGCAAGGTCGCCGGAGCCGGACGTGTAGGACCCGCCGTGGAGCCACACCATCACCGGGACCCGCTCGTCCGCGGCGAGGCCCGCCGGCATGGTGATCGAGAGCCGCTGGCAGTCCTCACTGCCGGGAAGCTCGCCGTAGCGGGTACCGAGGATGTCATCCAGGAACGGCACCGGACCCTGCGGGCACGCCGGGGAAAGGGAGGTGGCCGCGAGTACCCCGGCCCAGTCGGGTGCAGCCACCGGGGGCTGGAACCGTCCCGCAGTGGCGTAGGGGATTCCGGTGGCGCGGACCACGTCGCCGTCCTGCCATCCGGCGACCGGACCGCAGGGGGGATTAAAGGAAGGCTCGGCGTTCATGAGCCAACGATTTCACACATTCCTGACCCGCCACTGACAATCGCCAACCCACTAACGTGAGCCGCCGTCGGGCCTTAAACAGCAACGCGGGGTCACTTAGCGCCCGTCCCGAGGCCGCAGAATCATACGGTCGTTGCAACATCTGATTTTTTGGAGGTTGCCATGCCGAGTGGTTTTCGGGCGCCGGATGCGCTGAAGGATGAGTTCTTTTCGCTTCTGCGGCAGGGGGTGTCGGTCAAGGAAGCCTCTGCCCGG
>NZ_JBFRDB010000033.1:0-22596 GCF_052113365.1 Arthrobacter sp. YAF17
GATGGTGCGGTGACGCCGGTGCGGTGACGCCGGCGTCGACGACGTTTGATGTGTTGCAGGATGCCGGGACGGTGTTGGTCGATGATGCTGCGGGGTCGACGTTGAATCAGGTGTCGGCGGCGCAGATGCGGTTGGGCGGGGATAAGAAGTTGCCGGGGTCGGCGGAGGTGAGTTTCGGGTCGAAGGTCATTTCGGTGACGGATGCGGCGAAGGGCTCAGTGTGGGCGTTGTCGCCGTCGACGGTGGGCGGTTTTGATGCCGAGAGTTCCGAGCCGGTGCTGGCGGGGTCGGCGGGGACGGTGTCGGCGGTGGGTGCTGATGACCGGATTTACAGTGCGGATCCGAAGTCGGGGCAGGTCACGGTCACGGCGGTGGATGCCGAGGGCGCGGCGACGGACGTGCAGTCCAGTACCTGGGATGGGTTGAAGGGTGCGGGGGATCTGCAGCTGGCGGTGGTGGGGGATGCGCCGGTGGTGTTGGATGCGGGCCGGGGGAAGTTGTTCCTGCCGGGCGGCCGTGAACTAGCGCTGGAGAACGCAAAGGACGCGAAGCTGCAGCTTTCGGGTCCGGGTGCGGATGCGGTGGCGGTCGCGACGCCGAGGGCGTTGTTGTTGCAGCCGTTGGATGGTTCGACGGCGAAGACGGTGACGTTTGGCGGGCAGGGGGTGCCGGCGGCTCCGGTGCAGCTGGGCGGGTGTGTGCATGCGGCGTGGTCGGGGGCGAATAAGTATGTCCGGGACTGCGCGGATGATGCCAGTGACAAGACGGTGGATGTGCCGAAGGCCAGCGCGTCGCCAAGTTACGTGTTCCGGGTGAACCGGGACCTGGTGGTCCTGAATGATGTGAATTCCGGGAATGTGTGGCTGGTGAACCAGAACATGCAGCTGGTCAACAACTGGGACGACGTGGTCCCGCCCAAGAACCAGTCCAATGACCAGGACCAGGAATCGGCGGACAACAACACCGTCAACATCCTGCCGGACCGCACCAAGCCCAACCGCCCCCCGGAAACCAAGCCCGACGCCGTCGGCGTCCGCCCCGGCCGCACCACCATCCTGTCCGTGCTCGACAACGACTCGGACCCCGACGGCGACGTCCTCACGGCCTCCGTCGGCGACAACGGCCCCGCAGCCGGCAGCCTCGAGAACATCTACGGCGGGACCGCCTTCCAGATCACCGTCCCCCCGGACGCGAAGCCCGGGGCCGAAACCTTTGCCTACAACGCCGCCGACGGGCGGGGCCTGTCCGCCGCGGGCAGCATCACGCTGAACGTCGTCGGCCCGGACGAGAACAAACCGCCGCTGTTCAAGCGCGGCGACCCCACCACCATGCTTGTGGAGCAGGGCAAAACCGTCAGCCAGAACATCCTCACCGACTGGACCGACCCCGACGGCGACGACCTCGTCCTGATGGACGCCAAGGCCGACAACGAGCAGGACCAGGTCAAGGTCCGCCGTGACGGCCTGCTCACGTACCAGGACTCCGGCGCCGCCCCCGGCAAGAAATCCGTCACCGTGACTGTCTGGGACGGCCGCGCCACCACCACCGGCAAGGTGGTGGTCAACGTCCAGCCCCCGGGCGCACTGCAGCCGGTGGTCAACGCCGACCACGTCACCGCCGTCGTTGGCCAGGACCTCGTGATCGCCCCGCTCAAGAACGACGTCGACCCCAACGGCGGCGCGCTGCGCCTCGCCCAGGTGGAAGCGGCCGGCACCGCAGAACTTGGTCCCGTGACCGACGGCGGAACCTTCACCTTCCGCAGCAGCACCCCGGGCCCCATCTACCTGACGTACATTGCCAGCAACGGCCCGCAAAGCAGCCAGGGCCTGATCCGTGTGGACGTCGAATCCGGCAAGGACGCCGGCAACCCCGTCGCCGTGCACGACGTCGCCCTGATGCCCGTCGGCGGAAGCGTGCTCCTGGATCCACTGGCCAACGACTCGGACCCGTCCGGAGGCGTGCTGGTGCTGCAGTCCGTCCAGCTGCCGGAGAACGCCACAGCATCGGTCAGCGTCATCGACCACAGCGTCCTGCGGATCACCGACGTCGTCGGCACCAAGGACCCGTTCACCTTCCGCTACACCATGTCCAACGGCACCCAGTCAGCCACCGGCAGCGTCTCCGTGGTCCCCGTTCCGGCACCCGCCGTCGTCGAGGCCCCGCAGCCCAAACCTGACGAAGTGAACGTGCGGGTCAACGACGTCGTCACCATCCCGGTGCTGGCCAACGACACCCACCCGCAGGGCGAGAAGCTCACCCTGGACCCCGTCCTGCCGCAACCCGTCCCCGATACGGACGGGAAAAGCTTCGTCTCCGAAAACACCCTCCGCTTTATCGCCGGCGCGGAGCCCAAAACAGTCCGCGCCATCTACAACGCCGTGGACCCGCAGGGCCAGAAGAGCGCCGCGGCCGTCACCATCCACATTCTGCCCCTGGAAGGCGCAGAAAACTCCCGCCCGCAGCCCAAGAACCTCACCGCCCGCGTGGTGGCGGCCGGGTCGGTGCGGATTCCGGTGGAGCTTGACGGGATCGACCCCGACGGCGACTCCGTCCAGCTGACCGGGATCGACAGCACTCCGGCGATGGGCACCGCCACCGTGGGCAGCAACTTCATCGACTTCACGGCAGCCGGCGACGGCGCCGGCACGGACACCTTCCGCTACAAAGTGGTGGACCGGCAGGGCGCCGTCAACACCGGAACCGTCACCGTCGGCATCGCCCCGCGCGGGGACACGAACCAGAAGCCCACCCCGGTGGACGACGAGGTCAAGGTCCGCCCGGGCCGCCAGATCGCCGTCGACGCCGCCGGCAACGACACCGACCCCGACGGCGACCCGATCCGGATTGTCAGCGACGGCATCGAAGCCGCCCCGGAACTGCAGGCCACCGTCAGCAAGCAGAGCTCCCGCATTCTCCTGCTGGCCCCCGGCGAGGAGGGCACCGTCAACGTGCGCTACACCGTCGCGGACGACCGCGGCGCCACGGCGCAGGCCGCCATCGCCGTCAAGGTGCAAAAAGACGTGCCGCTGCAGGCCCCAATCGCCCGGGACGACAGGGTGACCTCCGCCCAGACGCTCGGTAAAACCGCCGTCGACGTCCCCGTCCTCAAGAACGACGAGGACCCCGACGGCGTCGGCGAAAACCTCAAGATCGCCACCGACGCCACCACCGCCCGGCCCGGCACCGAGGGCAACATGGTGGTGGAACTGACCGAGCAGCCCCAGCTCATCCCGTACACCGTGGAAGACGTGGACGGCCAGAAGTCCACCGCCATCATCTGGGTGCCCGGAGTAGGCCAGCAGGTCCCCACCCTGGCCAAGGACGAGGTGATTGAACTAGTCGCAGGGCAGTCCGTCACCGTGGACCTCAAGGAATGGGTCAAGGTCCGCGAGGGACGCTCGCCGCGGCTGACCCAGACGGACCGGATCAAGCTGATCGGCGCCGACGGCTCCGACCCCGTGGCCAACAACGGCACCGCCCTGAAGTACACGGCCGGCCAGGACTACGTGGGCCCCGGCTCGCTCAGCTTCGAGGTCACCGACGGCTCCGGACCGGACGACCCCGCGGGGCTGAAAGCGACCCTGAGTATCCGCACCAAGGTGCTTCCGGACCCCAACCGGAACAACCCGCCCGTGCTGCTGGGCAGCCAGGTTGAGGTACCCAAGGCGGACTCCACCACCACCGACCTGTCCAGGCTGACCACAGACCCGGACGAGGGCGACGTGGACCAAATGAAGTACGAACTGGTGGGCGCCGTCCCGGCCGGTTTCGACGCCAGCATCGACGGGAAAACCCTGAAGGCCTCGGCTAAGGACGGCACCGACGCCGGAGCGGGCGGGGCGGTCCAGGTCAAGGCCAGGGACCCCCGCGGGCTCGAAGCCACCGCCACGTACCAGCTGACCGTTACGGCCTCCAACCGGCCCAAGCCCGTGGCCAACGACGACTTGGAGCCCAACTCCGCGGCCGGCAAGCCCGTCACCGTGCGGGTGCTGGACAACGACGCCAACCCGTTCCCGGAAACGGCGCTGAAGATCGTATCCGCCGTGACCGAGACCGGCCAAGGCTCCGCTGCAGTCACCGGGGACGCCGTGACGGTGACCCCGGCGGCGGGGTTCTCGGGAACCATGATCGTGTCCTATACGGTGGCCGACAAGACCGGTGACGTGTCACGCTACGCGACGGCCCGGATCCGGCTGACCGTCAAGGACAAGCCCCTGGCGCCCACCACTCCGCAGGCCGCGAGCGTGGGGGACCGCACTGCCCTGCTGAACTGGACGGCACCGGCGGACCGCGGCTCGGCGATCACCAAGTACACGGTCTACGGCGAGGGCGGCTACCGGCAGGACTGCCCGGCCAACTCCTGCACCCTCACCGGGCTGGCCAACAACACCAAGTACCACTTCCAGGTCACCGCCAGCAACACCCTCGGCGAATCCGAGCGGTCCCCGGCGTCGGCCGAGGTGCGCCCGGACGTCAAGCCTGACACCCCGGCCGCGCCCGCCTTGAAGTTCGGCGACAAGCAGCTCACGGTGACATGGGCGGCCCCGGCGTCCAAGGGCTCCCCGGTTAAGAGCTACGACCTGGAGATTTCCCCGGCTCCCGCCGGGCAGAACGCCCAGATCCAGAACCTCACCTCTACGAGCTACGTGTGGAAGGGCCTCAAGAACGGCGTGGCCTATAAAGTCCGGGTCCTGGCCCGCAACGACGCCAAGGAGCCCTCCGAATGGAGCGCCTACTCCGCCGCCGAGACGCCAGCCGGGGTGCCCGTCACCCCGGCGGCTCCAAGCGCAAGCCAGGCAGGTTCCGTGGGCACGCAGAGCCAGCTCAAGGTGACCTGGGCGGCGCCGAACAACRACGGCGACGCCGTCTCGTCCTACACGCTGACCACGCGGCGCGGGGGAGCCGCCGTGGGGAGCCAGCAGGTCTCCGGTACCTCGCAAAACGTCACGGTGGACAATTCGGAGGCGGACTACACCTTCACGGTGGCCGCCACCAACAAGGCCGGAACGTCCGCAACAAGCCCGGGGTCTGCCCCGGTGCGGGCAGCCGGCAAGCCCGGCAGGGTCACGAGCGGCACAGTTGCCGCGCCCGGAAACAGCGGACAGCTGAAGGTGACATTCACGCCACTGAACCAGGCCCAGCGCAACGGCTCGCAGGCCTCCGAAATCAGCTACCGCTGGACCACGGCGTACGGCTCAGGCCCGATCAGCGCCCCGGGAGGCACCATCGGCGGCCAGCCCAACGGCAGGAACGTCACTGTCAACATCGTCGCCGTCTCCACGAAGAACAACGTCTCCGGGGATGCCCAGGCCATCGGTTCGGCTGTTCCCTATGGCCAGCCGGGAAGGCCCAGCCTCGCCGGCGGCACCTCCAACAAGGGCGACGGGCAGGTGCACTGGACGTGGACGGCGCCGAACGACAACGGCCGGGCGATCAACCGCTACGAAGTGAACTACGAGGGCACCGGCTGGAAGAGCGTCGGCATGAACCGCAGCTACGACCACAACGCCGGGGGCTGGAGCGCAAGCCGCAATCTGAAAGTCCGGGCCTGCAACGGCACGGACGGGAGCAACGACTGCGGTCTTGACGATGCAGCCACGTCCACATCCGGGGCGGACCCCACGCCGCCGCTGTCCCAGATCCAGGCGCACAACAGCACCTGCCCGGGCAAGCCCAACACACCGGACACCTACAGTCCGAACGGGCCAACGTGCGGCGCCGGCTGGGTGCAACGGTCCGAAGGGAAGCTCAACATCAACTGCACGAAGGACATCTACGGCAACGGGACGCCGTGGTACCGCGTGACCGAAGGCAGCCACCCCAACTGGTACGTGAAGTCAACCACCGTGGATCTCTTCGGACCCAAGCCGGGCGGCTGCTGATGCCGCCCACTAAACTGGCCGCCGGACTCAGCGGAAATCCCCGCCGGCGGGACACCAAGCATTTTCACCAAGAACAGAAGAGGACCAACCCATGACCATGACCACCGAACAGGCCGAATGGTTTGCCGGCACTTTCGAGAAGCTCGTAGCCAACGTCGGCCAGGCCGTGCTGGGCAAGTCCCACGTCATCCGCCTGACCTTCACCGCGATGCTGGCCGAGGGACATGTCCTCTTCGAGGACGCGCCGGGCACCGGAAAGACCTCCCTGGCCCGCGCCCTCGCGGCCACCGTCCAGGGCTCCAACAACCGCATCCAGTTCACCCCGGACCTGCTGCCCTCGGACGTCACCGGCGTGACCATCTATGACCAGAAGACGCAGAAGTTCGAGTTCCACAAGGGCCCCATCTTCAACAACATCGTCCTCGCCGATGAAATCAACCGCGCCTCGCCCAAGACCCAGTCGGCACTGCTCGAAGTCATGGAAGAATCCCGCGTCACGGTGGACGGCACCACCTACGAGGCCGGCCGCCCGTTCATGGTGATGGCCACCCAGAACCCGATCGAGCAGGCCGGCACCTACCGGCTGCCCGAGGCCCAGCTGGACCGCTTCCTGATCAAGACCTCCATCGGCTACCCGGACCACGCCTCCACGGTCCAGCTGCTCGGCGGCGCCAACCTCAAGGACCGCTCCAAGGACATCACCGCTGTCATCACCACCCAGGCGGTCGCCGACATGGCCGACCTGGCCGCCACCACCCACGTGGACACCGCCGTGCTGGAATACATCTCCCGGCTCTGCGAGGAGACCCGCACCGCGCCGGAGACCCGCCTTGGCGTCTCCGTCCGCGGCGCCCTCGCCATGGTTCGGGCCGCCAAGGTCTGGGCCGCCAGCCAGGGCCGCAACTTCGTGCTCCCGGACGACGTCAAGGACCTGGCCGCCGTCGTCTGGACCCACCGCCTGGTGATGGACCCGGAAGCCGAATTCTCCGGTGCCACCGCAGAAGCCGTGCTGAAGCGGGTGCTGGCCGAGGTTGCCGCACCGCAGCAGCGCGCCTCCGTGTCCTAGGAACACAGCCCAACAGCACCGGCAGGCTGTACCGCCCGGCGGCATCGCCGCCACCACCGGCACCCACCCAGCACGAACAAAGGCACCCATATGTCCTCCAGCACTCCGCTGACCCGGCTTGCTGAACGCCTGCAACGGCCCTTCCACCGGGACGGCAGGCCCACGCGCCTGCATCCGGCCTCCCTCTGGACCGAGGCCGGAAGCACCGCGGGCCTGGCCCTCGCCCCGGCCTGGCGCGCCGTCCGGGCACTCTGGCTTCGGTTCGTGTGGCCGGTCCTGTCCGTGGTGAGCGTGCTGGGCTGGTCGGTGCTGGCAGCCTCGATCCTGCTGTGGACCGTCGGCCAGGCGTTTGGCTGGCAGGAAGCCAAAGCGGCAGCAATCGCAGCGTTTGTCCTGTTCGTGCTCGCCGTCGGCTTCATCCTGGGCCGCTCGTCCTACGGCGTCGTCCTGGACCTGGCCCGCACCCGGGTCGCGGTGGGGGACAGCGCCGTCGGCAGCATTGCGGTCTCCAACACCGCACCCCGGCCGCTGCTGCCCGCTGACCTGGAACTCCCGGTCGGAGCCGCCACCGCCGTGTTCCACCTGCCCCGGATGAAACCCGGGCAGGTCCATGAGGACCTCTTTACGATCCCCACCGCGCGCCGCGCCGTGATCGTGGTAGGCCCGGTGCGTTCAGTCCGCGCCGACCCGCTGCACCTGCTGCGCCGCAAGGTGCTCTGGACCGAACCCGAGGACCTCTTCGTGCACCCGAAAACCGCGGCGCTGGCCGGCTCGGCCGCCGGCTTCATCCGCGACCTCGAGGGCATGCCCACCACGGACCTGTCCAGCGCCGACGTCTCCTTCCACGCGCTGCGCGACTACGTGCCGGGCGATGACCGCAGGCACATCCACTGGAAGACCACGGCCCGCACCAACAAGCTCATGGTCCGCCAGTTCGAGGAAACCCGCCGCGCGCACCTCGCCATCTCGCTGTCCATCAACACGGACGAGTACGCCTCCGACGAGGAGTTCGAGCTGGCCATCTCCGCCGCCGCCTCGATCGGACGGCAGGCCATCCGCGAACAGCGCGACCTCGATGTGCTCACCCAAAAAGGTCCGCTGCGCTGCGAAACCGGCCGCAACATGCTCGATGACATGACGCGGATTGTCGGCGCACCCCAGCGCAAAACCGCCGTCGACCTTGCCCGGAGCCTGGCGGACACCGTCCCCAACGCCTCCGTGGTGTTCCTGGTTGTGGGCAGCAACGTCACCCCCACCCAGCTGCGCTCCGCCTCGGCTTCGGTGCCGATGGGCGTCCGCAGCCTCGCCGTCCGGCTCCAGCTCGGCGCCGCGCCGGCCCGGGCCAACATCGGCGACCTGACCGTCCTGACCCTCGGCGACCTCTCTGACCTGGCCATCGTGCTGAGGAAGGCGGCAGCATGAGCACCGCACCCCCGCTCCGCCCCCGCAACAACGCGGCCAAGCGTTCCGGCTTTGCCGACGGCCAGCCAGCCTGGCACCTCGCGCTCGACGCCGGCGCGCTCACCGTCCTGCTCGGCCTCGGCGTCCTCGGCTTCAGCCTCAGTTTCGGCGGCGACCCGTACTACCTCATCGCGGGCTTTGGCGGCATCGTGCTGGGCCTGGCCCTCGCGGCGGCCACGGTGCACTTCCGGCTGGGGCTTCTGATCACCGCGGCGCTGACGCTCGGCGCTTACCTCGTCTTCGGCACGGCCCTGGCAGTTCCGGAGGCCTCCTTCGCCGGGGTGCTGCCCACCCTCGATTCGCTGCGCACCCTGCTGCTCGGCGTCGTGTTCGCCTGGAAGGACATGCTCACTGTCGGTGTGCCGGTGGGCACCGCCGGCGGCACCCTGATTGTGCCGTTCCTGAGCTCGCTCCTCACCGCACTGGCTGCCGGGCTGCTGATCTGGCGGCTCAAGAGCCCGTACTGGCCGCTGCTGCCGGTGCTGGTGCTGTTCGTCACCGGCATCGCCTTCAGCACGAACGCAGGGTTCCTCACGGTGGAACGCGGCATCTCCCTCACCGTGGTCGCCATCGCGTGGGCCACCTTCCGCCGCGATGCGCTCCGCCGCAGCAACACCCGGAAGGTCTCCGTCAACCGGCTGGAGACGGACGAGGCCACCGCCCGCGCGGCCACGCTGCGCCGGCTGGGAACCGCCGCCGCGGTGATCGCCGCCGCCGTCGGGATCACCGCCATCGCGTCCCCGCTGGTCACCGCCAGTGACGACCGCCGCGTGCTGCGCAACACGATCGTCCCGCCGTTCGACCCCAAGGACTACGTGACGCCGCTGGCGAGCTTCCGGAACTTCGTGAAGGACAAGAAGGACGACGACCTCTTCGTCGTCAAGGGCCTCCCCAAGGACGCCCGGGTGCGGCTCGCCGCACTGGATTCCTACAACGGCACCAACTACAACATGGACCCGAACGGCTCCGGCAGCTTCAGCAAGGTGGGCGACGCCAAGTCCCTCAACACCCTGGCCGACTCCACCGGGATTGTGCCCAGCAACAACTACACGCTGGACATCACCATCGAGGACTACCAGGGCTACTTCCTGCCCGGCGGCCGTAAAACCACGGGGATCAGCTTTGCCCGGGACGGCTCGGGTGCCGCTTCGGGACTGTACTTCAACGCCGGGACCGACACGGCCGTGACCACCAGGGGCCTCGCCAAGGGCGATGCCTACCAGGTCCAGGTTGCCGATCCCGCCACCCTGGAGCACGGGCAGCTGACCCAGTACGACTTCGCCAAGCTGTCCCTGCCGGCCCCCGCCGAGGTGCCTCCGGTGGTCGGCTCCCAGGCGAACGACCTCGCCGCCGATGCGCCCACTGCCATCGACCGGGTCCGCCAGATCGAGGCGCACTTCCAGAAGAAGGGTGCCTTCAGCAACGGCCTGATCGCCGACGGCCAGCTGCCCAGCGTCTCCGGGCACGGGGCCAACCGCGTCCGGAGCCTGCTCACCGCCAAACAGATGCTCGGCGACGACGAACAGTACGCCGTCGCGATGTCACTCATGCTGCGCCACCTAGGCATCCCCTCCCGCGTGGTGATGGGGTTCTACCCGGATCCCAAGAGCCCGGAAAACGGCGCGGGCGAAGTGAAGATCACCGGCAAGGACGTCCACGCCTGGGTGGAAGTCGCCTTCGACCGGGTGGGCTGGGTGTCCTTCGATCCCACGCCGCCGAAGGACAATGTGCCGATCCCGCCGGATCCGGAAAACAAGTCCAAGCCCAAGCCGCAGGTGCTGCAGCCGCCGCCCCCGCCGCAGGAGCCTGCGGACCTTCCGCCGGACTCTTCGCCGGATGCGCTGGACGCCGACGAGAAGAAGAACAACCCCTGGCTCTTCTGGGGCCCCCTGCTCACGGCGATCGGCATCGCGCTCATCCCGGTCGGGATCCTGGCGCTGCCGCTGTTGCTGATTGCCCTGCTCAAGTCCCGACGGCGGAAGTTCCGGTTCAGTGACGGACCCCCGGCGCAACGCGTCGGCGGCGGCTGGAACGAAATTGTCAGCTTCGCGACAGACCTGGGCGCCGGTGTGGACGCCCGTGCCACCCGGCGCGAGTCCGCCGTCGTCCTCGCCGATGCCTTCCCGGCCGCCGGCGGAACCACCACGCTGCTCGCGAACCGGGCCGACGCCGCGATCTTCGGTGCCGGACAGCCGAGCGAGGACCAGGTCCGCGAGTACTGGGACATCGTGGACGGCTCGCTGAAGGAGCTGACCGGGACCCTCGGGTTCTGGGGGCGGCAGAGGGCCCGGTTCTCGCCGCGCTCCCTGCTGGCCGACGGCCGGGCCGCGCTCACACTTCGGGGCCTGAAGCCCCGTCTGCCGGGCGGCAAGCGCGGCGCACGTGCGGGATCAGAATGGCCCGCGGGTACAGTGGAATCCGATCCGGCCGCCGCAGCCCACCGTGACGGTGCTGCCGATGCCGCCACCGAGTCCAGCCAGACCGCCAGGAAGAACCGCAACGAGCCATGACCGACGACGCCGAGCACTGCCCGCGCTGCCAGCAGCCGCTCCGCCCTGGGGCTGCCTTCTGCACCTCCTGCGGCACGCCGCTGAGCAACCGCTCCGCGCGGAACGCCCGCAACGTGCGGGACGTTCTCCAGCCCCAGCCGATCCCCGGTAGTATCCCCGTAACACTGGGCCCGGCTCCGGGCCGCGGACAAGGGGGAGGTCCTTCCATGCCGAGCAAGCTCGAGGTGGTTCCGGCAACTGCCGGGAAGCGGCTGGGAGCTGCCGTGCTCGACTGGCTCCCGCCCGTCACCGTCCTGACCATCCTGCTGGCGGTAGGATTCGCCGGCATCACCCGGAGCCAAAGCGGCGGCTTCATCGTGTACGACACCTCATCCCTGGTGCTGTTCGGCGGGATTGGTGCGGGCCTCACGCTGGTCTACGTGATGGTCCTGGCCGTGCTCGAAGGCCGAACCGGCGCGACCCTCGGCAACCGCCTGATGGGCATCCGCAGCACGGATGCCGACGGCTTCGCTCCGGGCGGGGGTGCGGTGTTCCTCCGCGGCCTCATCACCGGCGCTGGAATGCTGCTGGCCGTGCTGGCCGCCGCGGCCGTGGTGATATTCCAATGGTTCGGCGTGGCCCTGCTGGTGCTGGGACCGCTGCAGTTCCTAGGGGCGGCCTGGGCTGTCCTCGTGGTGCTGTCCAGTACCTGGGACCGCAACGGACAGCTCCGCGGCTGGCACGATACGGCCGCCAAGACCCTCATGTTCGACGTGAAGTCCGGACGCAATCCCATCGCGACCGGCGGCATCGCGGGCCCCTACAGCTTCGCGCCGCTGGACCTCCCTCCGGTCCAGCAAGTCGCCTCGCCGCTGGCCGCTGCCGCATTGGGAGTCCCGGCAGCGCTCAACCCCAACGAATGGCAGCCTCCCGCCGCCGTCCTTTCCGCCCCTGCCTCCGGCCGGCAGTCTGCCGTTCTTCAGCAGACCGACTCCGTGCGGCCGTCCGGTGTTGCGCAAAAGCCGCCAGTCCAGCAGCCGCCAGTCCAGGAGCCGGCAGTCCAGCAGCCGGTTCCGTACGCGGCGTCGTTCGCGCCTCCCGCAGGGTCCGCGATGCCCCAGCCGGGCGCGCATCCCGATGACGACCACGACCGCACCCAGGTCCGCGGCGACACAGACGCCCCGGTCACAGTGGCGATGCTCCGGATCCGGCTCGACGACGGCCGCGACATCGAGCTGGACCGTACCGTGCTGATCGGCCGGAACCCTGCCGGACACCAGGGCGAGGACTCCGTGCAGCTGATCCCGGTTGCCGACCCGGGCCGCTCGATTTCCAAGACCCATCTCCATCTGCTTGCCGGAAACGGGGGAATCTGGGTGACGGACCGCAACTCCACCAACGGCAGCGCCGTGACCACCCCGGACGGTATCCGTACCGCCCTCGCGGCGGGGGAGCCCACCCACGTCCGCCCAGGTTCCACCGTGCACTTCGGTGACCGCTCCTTCTACCTAGGACAGGCATGAACTCCCAGCCGGCCGCCGAGCCCTCCCCAGCCAACTCCGACACGGCCCCCGTGCCGTCCCTGGACAGTCCTTCAGGCAGTTCCTCCAGTACCGGAAGCAGTTCCAGCAGTTCCTCCAGCCTCCGGCTCAACTGCGGCTACGGCACCGACCGTGGCCTCCGCCGCGAAATGAACGAGGACTCCTTCATTGCCTCCGATCCCGTCTTTGCCGTCGCCGACGGCATGGGCGGGCATGAGGCCGGCGAGATCGCCAGCGGCATCTGCGTGCGCACACTCTCCCGGATACCGCAGTTGGCGAGTGGAGAGCGGAACGCCACGGCCGGCGTCGTGCAGGAGTATCTGCTGATGGCGGACGAGGGCATCCGCGAGGCCACGGGCTCCCGCGCCGGGACCACGCTCTCAGGCGTCGTGGTGGTGGAGCAGATGGGCGCGCCGTACTGGCTGGTCCTCAACATCGGCGACTCCCGGACCTACCGGCTCAGCCAGGGCAAGCTCAGCCAGGTCAGCGTGGACCACTCCGAGGTCCAGGAACTGGTGGATGCCGGGCAGATCACCCTGGCCCAGGCCGCCGTTCACCCCCGCCGGCACGTCGTCACCCGCGCCCTCGGTACGGGGGACGAGACGGAGGCCGACTACTGGTTGCTGCCCATGGAGGAAGGCGACCGGATCCTGGTCTGTTCCGACGGCCTCAACGGCGAACTCGACGACCAGCACATCTCCAACATCCTGCGCTCCCACGCGGACCCGCAGGCGGCCGTCGATGAACTCATCCAGGCGGCCCTGCGCAGCGGCGGCCGGGACAACGTCACCTGCATCGTGCTGGACGCCACCAACGTCACCAGCGACTACGACGGCGCCGCCCAGACCGCGCCGCGCAGCGCCGCCGCGGCGGAGGACGAGGACACCCTGCCCCGGACCGACGCCCTGGACCTCGCCCCCAACGGGGAAGTGGCATCCGGGGTTGGAGGCGGCTCAGCGGCTGAAGCGCCGGCAGCTGAAGAACACGCTTCTGAAGGACACGGCAAGGACCCGAACGATGGCAAGCAGTAACCCCGCCGCTGCCGCGCGCTACACGCCCGGCAGCTGGCTCGGTGTGGTGCGCTCCGGAACCGTGGTCCTGCTGCGCCCGGACAGCGCGCCCGCCCTGGTTGAATCACTGTGGGACCTCCTCGCCGCAGGCCCCGAAGTGCACGAGGTGCTCGACGCCGTGACGTCGGCCTCGGGGGGTTCGCTCGCCCGGCTGCCCTGGTTCGCGATCGTGGCCAGCAACGGGTCCATCCAGGTGTTCCTCCGCGGCGAGATCGACCTCACCGTGGACCTGCCGGCCGGGCAGGTGGAACTCAGCGGCCGCGATGTCACCACGTGGACGGAGCGGCGCTTCTCACAAGCCGCCGGATTCAGCCTGACGGTTCCCGGTGCCGCGGCCGCCGGGGCAGCCGACCTCGCTTTGGACCTGCCTGTGGCGGACGGTGTGGTCCTGCTGCAGGGCCTGCGAGTGAACTTCAACGGTGCTGCCAGGCGTGAGGAGGCCCCGGCGGTCCCTGCCGCGGCCACAACTGCAGCCGTGGCGGCCGATCTGGCAGCCGTGGATCTCTCTGCAGTGAATCCGGCAACGGCCGCCGAAGCGGCGGTGGAGGACGAAGTCCTGGCAGCGGCCGAGGCCGACATTGCCGCCGGGCTGAGCGAGCACGGTGCCTCCGCGGAGACCGTGCTGGAGTTCCCGGGCGAGGACTCCGAGCGCGACGGAACCCTGCACGGAGAACCGGAACCGGAACCGGCACTTGAACAGGAGCCGGAACTGGAACCGGCACTTGAACCGGAACCGGAACCGGTGCCCGTACCCGAACCGGCCGAGCAAGAGCTGACCAGCAGCTACGACCACCTCTGGGAACAGACGGTGATGCGAAGCATCGAAGACGCCGCCGTCCGCGAGGACCCCGACGCCGATTCCGAACCAGCTGTCGAGTCCGCCCAAGGCGGGCCGGCCAAAGACGATACCGCCCAAGACGAGTCCACCGCCGTCGAGTCCGCCAATGCCGGGCCCGCGCCCGAGCCCGCTGCGTCTAACGGGGGAGCGCCCGACGATGCAGCAACCCAAGCCGCTCCGGCCGCCGCGCCGGAACCGCCCGCGGCACCGCGGCCGGCGGTCCCCGCCGGGCTGATCGATTCGGTGCCCTGGAACACCGGCGGCGACCGGCCGTCGTCGGCGTCGTCGGCGTCCCAGCCGCCGGCGCCGTCACCTGTGCCGTCCGCACCGCTGCCGCCCACGGCCCCGCAAGCACCCGCCCCCCACGCCCCCCACGCACCCGACCAGCACGCAGCCGCGAGCCAGCAATGGCCAGCCGCGCAGCCCGGCGCCGATGCGGACCACGACGGCCAGACGATCATGAAGGGCGGCCTCGCCGGGGCCGGGCAACGGCCCGCTGCCCAGCGCTCGTCCACAGGACAGGACACAGGACCGTCCACCGGGCCCCTGGTGCTGGCACGGGTCTGCCCGCAGGGACACGCGAACCCCTCCACATATTCCCACTGCGGCCGTTGCGGAGACCCGCTCCCCGGCGACGGCGTCCAGGTCCGGCGCCCGCGGCTGGGCCGGATGCGCCTGTCCACCGGCGAGCTGATCGACCTCGACCAGTCACTCGTCGTGGGACGCCAGCCCTCGGTGTCGCGCGTCCAGGGCGCCGTGATGCCGAAACTGATCCAGGTGGCGAGCCCCAGCGGCGATATCTCCCGCTCGCACGTGGAGGTCCGGCTCGAAGGGTGGCACGTTATGCTGTGCGATCTCAAGGCGACCAACGGCACCGTCCTGGTCCGTGAGGGACAGCCTCCCCGCCGGCTGGCCCAGGGCGAGATGGCCATCCTGCTCGACGGCGACATCGCCGAAGTCGGCGACGGCATCTCGCTGCGCTTTGAGGAGATCCCATGAGCTCAAAACGGCCTGTAGCCCCGCCGCCGATCATTCCGGGCTTCACCTACATCAGCCTGCTCGGCTCCGGCGGGTTCTCCGACGTGTACCTCTACGAGCAGGACAGGCCGCTCCGCAAGGTGGCCGTCAAGGTGCTGCTTTCCGACCTCAAGACCGAGGGCGCCCGCCGCCGCTTCGAATCCGAAGCGAACCTGATGGCGCAGCTGTCCTCGCACCCGTACATCGTGACCATCTTCGAAGCCGAGATCACCGACTCCGGGCATTCCTACCTGGCCATGGAGTACTGCTCCCGGCCCAGCCTCGACGTCCGGTACCGGCGGCAGCGCTTCAGCGTGGACGAGGTCCTCGCCGTCGGCATCCAGGTGGCATCCGCCGTCGAGACTGCCCACCGGGCCGGAATCGCGCACCGCGATATCAAGCCCGCCAACATCCTGGTCACTGACTACAACCGGCCCGCCCTGACAGACTTCGGCATCTCCGGCACCCTCGCCGGTGACGCCGACGAGGACGCGGGCATGTCCATCCCGTGGTCCCCGCCGGAGCAGTTCACCGGCCACCAGGTGGACGGCGTCCTGGTGGACGTGTGGGCCCTCGGCGCCACGCTCTACACCCTGCTGGCCGGCCGGTCCCCGTTTGTGCTGCCGGGGGCGGACAACTCCCAGCGCGAGCTGATCTCCCGCATCACCAACCTGCCCGTGCCGAAGCTGGGCCGCGCCGACGTGCCGGAATCCCTGGAACTGGCGCTCTCGACGGCGATGGCCAAGTCCGCGTCCTCCCGCTACTCCTCGGCCCACGCCTTCGCCCTGGCCCTGCAGCGGATCCAGGCCGAACTGAACCTCTCCGTGACCCCCTTTGAGGTCTTGGAGGAGCCGCGTGCCGAGGAAACCCACCCCGACGAAGGCTTCGAGGAAACCCGCGTCCGCAGCGTCGCCTCGATTGATCCCGACGCCACCGGCAGCTCGCCCACCTTCCCGGCAAGGTTCCCCGCCGGGGACACCGGCCCCACGGCCGACAACGCCACGACGTTCAACAAAGCGGGCTTCAACAACGCCGCCTTCAACACTGCGGGCTTCACTCAGGGGACAGTCCCGCGGCCGCCGGCGATGCCTGGCTTTGACAGGCCCGGAACCGGACCCGGGGCTGCCGCCGGTGCCGACGACGACGACGTCGCCGCCACGGTCAACCGCTCCAGCACCGCTGTCGCGTCCTCGCACACGGGGGACATCGGCGGGTCCGACGGCGCGGGGGAGCCCCCGGCCGGCCACGGCCGCAGGAACCTGCTGCTCTCGATCGTCGGCGGCACCGTCCTGGTGGCCGCCGTCGTCCTGGGGATCGTGGCGGGCACCAACCGGCCGGAACCGGCGCCGAAAGCGACAGACCAGGTCAGCAAACCGCCCGCGGACGCGCTGGACAACGGCACCGTGCCGGACGTCACCGGGCTGGCCGGTGCGGCCGGGCCGGCCGGGAAAGTCAGTTTCAGCTGGACCAACCCGCAGCCGAAACCGGGGGACAGCTACAAATGGCGGGTCCACACGCTCAAGGGTGACGGGCAGTACCAGGCCAGTGCCGGGCCGGCCGCCGAAATGGCGGCGAACCCGGCCGAACCCAGCTGCATCCAGGTGATGATCGTCCGCAGTGACGGTGCCTCCTCGCCGCTTGGCCCGGATTCCATCGCCTGCGTTCCTAAGTAGCACCACCAACGAGTTTCCAGAAAGGCACGGCACATGGGGGATCTGGCAATAGATTTCTGCGGCGAGTGGCATGAGCCCTCGGACGAGGACATCTTCAGCATCGGCCGCGAAGGCGACCTCGAGGTGGACGACAACCCGTACCTGCACCGGCAGTTCCTGCAGATCGCCCGCTACGACGGCATCTGGTGGCTCAGCAACGTCGGCAGCATGCTCTCCGCGACCATCGCCGACGCCTCCGGCGGGATGCAGGCGTGGCTCTCGCCCGGGGCACGGATTCCGCTGGTCTTCAGCCACACGAACGTCATCTTCACCGCCGGCCCCACCACCTACGAGTTCGCCGTGCACCTCCGCACCCCGGCGTTCCGGCAGGAATCGCGCGAGGAGGACAGCGGCGGTGACACCACGATCGGCCCGGTGATCTTCACGGACTCGCAGAAGGCCCTGATCGTGGCCCTCGCCGAGCCCGTGCTGCGCCGCGAGGGGACCGGCTTCAGCGCCATTCCGTCCTCCGCCGACGCCGCCAAGACCCTGGGCTGGGCACTGACCCGGTTCAACCGAAAGCTCGACAACGTGTGCGACAAACTGGACAGGGTGGGTGTCGCCGGCCTGCGTGGCGGCGGCGGAAAACTCGCCACCAACCGCCGCGCGCGGCTCGTGGAGCATGCCGTCACCTCACACCTGGTGACGCCGGCTGACCTGTACCTGCTCGAAGAGCACAACAGAGACAAGCAACCGCCCCAGGAACCCGGCACGGGAAAGACCAACGAAGCATGAGAATCCGACTGACACTGCGCCGCGACCCGGCCGAGGCCAAAGACCTTGCCGTCACCGTGGACGGTCTCGCCACAGTGGCGGACATCGCCACCCAGCTCTGGGCCGCCGACCCGGCGCGGCGGGGGACCCCGCCGCCGTCGAACCTCTCCCTCAGCATCGAGGAGGCCTTCGCCGCCGGCGGCATGAAGGGCAGCGTCCTGGACCGCAAGGACAACCTGCTCGAATCCGGGCTCCGGCCGGGCTCCATCGTCTCGCTGACCCAGCTCAGTGAGCAGTTCGGGACGCCCGGTGCGAACCGGGGGCCGGCGGCGGCGACGCTGCGGGTGCTGTCCGGGCCCGACGTCGGACGCGAATTCTCGCTGCCGTCGGGCACCAGCTACATCGGCCGGGGCCGCGACGCCGACATCCGGCTCACGGACCCGCTCACGTCCAAGCGGCACGCCCGCATCACGGTCGGCGAGACGGTCGAGATCGTGGATACGAACTCGGCCAACGGGCTGCTGATGGACGGGCTGCCGGTCACCCGCGCCACGCTGAACTCCTCGGACACCGTGGCCCTGGGCGACACGACCGTTTCGGTGGTGTCGCTGGGAACCGGGCACAGTTCCGCCCCGACCTCCCCGCTGATCGACTTCAACCGCTCGCCGCGTGTGGTGCCGCGCTTCGAGCAGCAGAAACGGATGCTCCCCGCCGGGCCCAAGCGCCAGGAGCACCACGCCTTCCCGTACATCATGCTGCTCGCCCCGCTGATGATGGGCGGCATCCTGTTCGCCGTCACGCAGAACGTGCTCTCGGTCGTCTTTATGCTGATGATGCCGCTGTTCATCGTGGGCCATTACGTGGACCAGAAGCTGCAGGCCAAGCGGGAGCGCAAGGAACAGCTCAAGCAGTTCCGCGAGTCCATGGCCGCCTTCCGGGCGGACATCACCCGGCTGCAGAACGTGGAACGCTCGGTCCGGCTGCAGGAAGCACCCTCCGTCAGCGACACCGTGGACTCGATCTACAAACTCGGCCCGCTGCTCTGGACCCACCGGCCCGAGCACACCGGATTTCTGGGCCTGCGCTTCGGCCTGGGCACCGCGCCGTCGCGGATCCAGTTCGAGGAACCCAACAGCAACGACACCGAAGCCGAGTACATGGCCGAAATCCAGGAGTGCATGGCGCAGTTCCGGGACATCGAAGGCGTGCCGGTCGTCTCGCAACTGCGCTCCGCCGGCTCCTTCGGCCTGGCGGGATCCCGCGGCCTCGTCGACGATGTGGCCCGCGGCATGGTCCTGCAGCTCGTCGGCCTGCACTCGCCGGCCGAAGTGGTCCTGGCCGCCATCACCTCGGCGCAGTCGAAGGAACGCTGGGAATGGCTGCAGTGGCTCCCGCACGTCGGCTCCGGCCACAGCCCGCTCAGCGGCGACCACCTCGCCGCCGGCCCCGCGGGCGGCTCAGCCCTGCTCTCCCGGCTGGAAGACCTGATCGACCAGCGCGAGGCCGCGTCGCAGACTCCGCGCCCGGCCCCGCGGCCCGGCGTCGACCCGCTCGTTACGGACCTGGCGGAACCGCTGGTGCCCACCGTGCTGGTGGTCGTCGAGGACGACGCACCGGTGGACCGCGGCCGGCTCACCCGGGTCCTCGAGCGCGGCCCCGACTCCGGGGTGCACGTGATGTGGGTGGCGTCCTCGGTGCAGCAGCTTCCGGCCGCGTGCCGGGACTTCATGGCGGTCGACGGCGACCACGGCACCACCACCGGCCAGGTCCGGCTCGGCCGGCACACCTTCCCGGTGAGCTGCGAAAGCCTCGACGCCGGCCTCGCCGCCCAGCTGGCCCGGATGCTCACGCCGGTAGTCGACGTCGGAAAGCCACTGGAGGATGATTCCGACCTGCCGCGCGCCGTCTCTTACGCGACCCTGATCGGCAAGGATTTCCTCGACAACCCGGCGGCCGTGGCCGAACGCTGGACCGAAAACAACTCGGTCCGGGCCTCCGCCGTGCCCAACCGCAAGGACAACGGCACGCTCCGGGCCCTGGTGGGCTCCAAGGGCATCGAACCGCTCTACCTCGACCTCAAGAACGAGGGCCCGCACGCCCTCGTCGGTGGCACCACCGGCGCCGGCAAGTCCGAGTTCCTGCAGTCCTGGGTGATGGGCATGGCCGCGGCCTACAGCCCGGACCGGGTGAGTTTCCTGTTCGTGGACTACAAGGGCGGCGCCGCGTTCGCGGACTGCCTGCACCTGCCGCACACCGTGGGCCTGGTCACCGACCTCTCCCCGCACCTGGTGCGCCGCGCGCTGACCTCGCTGCGGGCCGAGCTGCACCACCGGGAACGGCTGCTGAACCGGAAGAAGGCCAAGGACCTGCTGGAACTCCAGCGCGAAGCGGACCCGGACGCGCCGCCGTACCTGATCATCATCGTGGACGAGTTCGCGGCCCTGGCCACCGAGGTGCCGGAATTCGTCGACGGTGTGGTGGACGTCGCCGCCCGCGGCCGGTCCCTGGGCCTGCACCTGATCCTGGCCACCCAGCGCCCGGCCGGCGTCATCAAGGAAAGCCTGCGCGCCAACACCAACCTGCGGGTGGCGCTGCGGATGGCCGACGAGGACGACGCCGTCGACATCCTCGGCGTGCCCACCGCGGCGTACTTCGACCCGTCCATTCCCGGCCGCGGCGCCGCCAAAACCGGCCCCGGCCGGATCCAGGGCTTCCAGACCGGCTACGTCGGCGGCTGGACCACGGAGAAGCCGCAGCGGCCGCAGATCGAGATCGTCGAGATGGCCTTCGGCTCCGGACCGGCCTGGGCCGCCCCGGCGCCCGAGAGCCCGGTCAAGGAAGAAGCTGCCGGCCCGAACGACATCGCCCGGATGACCGCCAACATCATCAAGGCCGCCGACGTGCTCTCCATCGACCCGCCGCGCAAACCCTGGCTGGACGAACTCGCCACCACCTACGACTTCTCCAAGCTGCCGAACCCCCGCACCGACGAACGGCTGCTCCTTGGCGTGGCGGACGACCCCGCGCACCAGGACCAGCCCACCGTCTTCTACGAGCCGGACCAGGACGGCAACATGGCCATCTACGGCACCGGCGGCTCCGGCAAGTCCGCGGCCCTGCGCAGCATCGCCATCGCTGCCGCGGTCACCCCGCGCGGCGGGCCGGTCAACGTCTACGGCATCGACTGCGGCTCCTCGGGGCTCAAGATGCTCGACGAGCTGCCGCACGTCGGCGAGATCATCAACGGCGACGACGTCGAACGCGTCGGCCGGCTGCTGCGCTGGCTCCGGGACCTCGCGGACGACCGCGCGGCCCGCTATTCGGAGGTCCGCGCGTCCACCATCGTGGAATACCGGAAGCTGGCGAACCAGCCGGACGAGAAGCGGATCTTCGTGCTCGTGGACGGCATGTCCTCCTTCCGCGAGGCCTACGAATACAGCAAACTCTCGGCGCTGTGGGACATCTTCCTGCAGCTCGCCACGGACGGCCGCCCGCTGGGCATCCACCTCGTGGTCAGCGGGGACCGGCCCAACTCGGTGCCGGCGTCGCTGCTGGCCTCGATCCAGCGCCGGCTGGTGCTGCGCCTCTCTTCGGAGGACGACTACCTGTCCATGGACGTACCCAAGGATGTCCTGGGCCGGGCCTCGCCTCCGGGCCGCGGACTCCTGGGCAACCTCGAAGTGCAGCTCGCGGTGCTCGGCGGCAACTCCAACCTGGCCGTGCAGGCCCGCGAGGTGCACAAGCTCAGCGAAGCGATGCTGCGCCAGGGCGTGGAACGCGCCCCGCAGATCGAACGCCTGCCGGACCAGGTGGACCTCGAGATCCTGCCCGCCGGAAGCCCGGACCTGCCGGTGATCGGCGTCGACGACGAGACGCTCCAGCCGGCCGAGATCCTGGCCAAGGGACCGCTGCTGCTGGCCGGCCCTCCCGGCTCCGGCCGCACCGTGGCCATGGTGACCCTGGCCTACGCGCTGCGCCGCTCCAACCCCGGCGTCGAACTGATCTACGTCGGCTCCCGGCGCTCCGCCGCCGCGTCCCTGAAGCTCTGGGACCGCTCCGTGGTGGGCGCCGACGACGTCGAGGAGGCCCTCGACGAGCTGGTGGACTACTCCACCGGCACGCCGGGCAAGCTGGCGATCTTCATCGAGGGGCTGACCGACTTCACCGACACGGGCGCGGAATCCGGGATCGAACGGCTCGTGACGGCCTCGGTCAAGGCCGAACAGTGGGTGGTGGGCGAATCCGAAACCTCCACCTGGTCCTCGGCCTGGTCGCTGGCTCAGCCCTTCAAGTCCGGCCGCCGCGGCCTGCTCCTCAACCCCGGCGACATCGACGGCGACAGCCTCCTCAGCACCTCGCTGGGCCGGATCAGCACGGACTTCATCCCGGGCCGCGGCTACATCGTGGGCCGCGGCAAGGTCCGCAAGCTCCAGGTCGCGCTGCCGCCCGAGAACCGGAACTAGACCCGTTGCGCTGTCAGTTGTGGTTGCTTCCGGGCCCGGATAGGGACAACAACTGACAGGGCATCGGGGGATGGGGAGGGCTGCCCATCGACACGTTTTCGGCGGGCAGGGTAGCTTTTAGGCAATGGACTTCCGGAACAGCCGGGGGCCTTTGGGGGACGCCGACAGAATTCGGGTCCGTTTCATTGAACTTTAGGAGAGATAACGCATGGCTATTTGGGGCGCAGACATTGCTCAGCTCAAGACTCTTGGGACCAAGCTGCAGGCCGGTTCGTCCGAGATCGACAAGCAGAGGTCGCTGCTGACCAAGGTGCTCGAGGGCACCGACTGGAAGGGCCCGGAC
>NZ_JBFRDB010000034.1:0-21864 GCF_052113365.1 Arthrobacter sp. YAF17
GGGCGGCGTCCGCGTCGACGAAGTTGTTGTAGCTCATGGCCTTGCCGTGCAGCTGGTCGGCCTGCGCGATGCCGGCCGGCGCGGCCTTGTCCACGTAGAGGGCGGCCTGCTGGTGCGGGTTTTCGCCGTAGCGGAGCACCTCGGAGCGTTCCAGGGCCAGGCCGGCGTACGCGGGCCAGTCGATGACGCCGTCGCCGTCCTCGTCGAGGAACTGGCTCGCGGTCCAGCTGGCGACGGCGGTGTCGTAGGTCGCGGTGTGCGCGAAGGCCTTGGCGGCGAGCCGGCGCCGGGTCTTCAGGTCAAAACCGCCGGAGGCAGCGGCAGCCACCACGGAACTGTATGAGGACGGGTCCACCACAATCGCGACGGCGGCGTGGTTCTTCGCGGCGGAGCGCACCATCGCCGGGCCCCCGATGTCGATCTGCTCGACGACGTCGTCCTGCGCGGCGCCGGACTTGACGGTCTCCACGAACGGGTAGAGGTTCACGACGACGAGGTCGAACGGCTCGATGTCCATCGACGCGAGCGTGTCCATGTGGGCCGGGACCCGGCGGTCGGCGAGGATGCCGCCGTGCACGCGCGGGTGTAGGGTCTTGACGCGGCCGTCCAGCATTTCCGGAGAGCCGGTGACCTCTTCGACTTCCTGCACAGGGATGCCGGCGGCGGCGATCTTCTTGGCGGTGGAGCCGGTAGAGACGATCTTGACGCCGGCGTCGTGCAGGCCCCTCGCGAGCTCCTCCAGACCGGTCTTGTCGTAGACCGAGATCAGGGCCCGGCGAATGGGAACACGGTCGATGGATACACGGTCAAGCTGCGTGAAGCTCACAAAAGTCTCCGTCTTATATCGCGGCGGGGCCGCGGGTGGTGGGGATGCGGCCAGTTTATCGCGTCGGCGCGGCGGGCCTTCCCGCGCGCCGGAGTATGAAGCACACGCAGGCCGCGGCCGGGCCACGTAGAGTTTTCCCAGGAGGCTGAGATGAATACGTACACCACTGTGCCCAGCGGCGAACAGGTGGTCCAGGAACTGCCATGGCGCTGGAAGGTGCAGGGCCGGATCTTCCTGATCGGCGGGTTGGGCTTTATGTTCGACGCCTGGGACGTCACGCTCAACGGCATCCTGATTCCGCTGCTGTCCAAGCACTGGTCCCTCAGCCCGGGCGAGGCCGCCTGGATCGGCGCCTCGAACCTGATCGGCATGGCCCTTGGCGCCTTCATCTGGGGCACCATCGCGGACACCATCGGCCGCAAAAAGGCCTTCACCGCCACACTGCTGATCTTCTCGGTCTTCACTGTGCTGGGCGCGTTCTCCCCCGACTTCCTCTGGTTCGTCGCGTTCCGCTTTATGGCCGGCTTCGGCCTGGGGGGCTGCATCCCGGTGGACTACGCCCTGGTGGGCGAATTCACGCCCCGCAAGCAGCGCGGCAAGGTCCTCACCGCGATGGACGGCTGGTGGCCCATCGGCGCCGCCCTCTGCGGCTTCATCTCGGCCGGTCTGGTGGCCCTGTACGGCGACTGGCGGCTGACCATGCTGGTGATGGTCCTGCCGGCGCTGCTCGTGTTCTGGGTCCGCCGCAGCGTCCCCGAATCACCGCTGTTCCTGATCCGCAAGGGCCGCCGGGACGAGGCCGCCAAGGTGATCGACGACCTCGTCGCGGCCACCGGGGCCGAACCGCGCGTCTACAGCCTGCCGGAGGCGAAGGACGCCCCGAAGCTCTCCGCCGGCAGCGCCTGGACCCAGCTGCGCCTGCTCTGGCAGTACGACTGGAAAATCACGACGGCGGCCTGGTCGCTGTTCTTCAGCATCCTGCTGGTGTACTACCTGTCCCTGACCTGGATGCCGCGGATCCTGATCGGCGCCGGCTTCGAGGAGTACAAGGCGTTCCTCACCACCGCCTCCATGGCCGCCGTCGGGCTCCTGGGCGTGGTGGTGGCCGCGCTGCTGGTGGAGCGGGTGGGGCGCAAATGGATCCTGGCGATCACCGGCCCGCTGTCCGCACTGACCCTGGTGATCGTCGCGATCGTGGTGGACATCCCGACGGCGGCCGTGTTCTGGCTGCTGGTGTTCGGCTTTGTGGTGCAGGTGGCCATCCCGGTGCTCTACGCCTACGTCTCCGAGCTGTATCCGACGGAGCTGCGCGGTTCCGGCTTCGGCTGGGCCTCCACGTTCTCCCGGCTCGGGGCCGGCTTCGGCCCGCTGATCTTCGCGGCGTTCCTCTGGCCGGAGCTGGGCCTGGCGACGTCGTTCGCGATCGCCGGCGTGTTGGTGCTGCTGAGCGTGCTGTGGATGGCGTTCTTCGCCCCGGAGACCAAGCAGCGCCACCTCTCCTAGCGCGTCCAGGACCCCGGATGAGCTATCACTTTTGGTGCTTCTGAACCGCTGTGAAGCACCAAAAGTGATAGCTCAACGGGGTGTTTCGGCGGCCTTCTCCGCGGCGAGCGAGGCCAGGGTAGCGACCAACAGCCGGCGCTCCACCACCTTGATCCGTTCGTGCAGGGAGTCTTCGGTCTCGCCGTCCCCGACCGCCACGGCTTCCTGCGCGATGATCGGGCCCGTGTCCACCCCGGCGTCGGCCCAGTGCACCGTGCAGCCGGTGACCTTCACGCCGTAGGCCAGCGCGTCGCGGACCCCGTGCGCGCCGGGGAAGGACGGCAGCAGGGCCGGGTGGGTGTTGAGGTACTTGCCGCCGAACGCGTCGATGAAGTCCGCGCTCACGATCCGCATGAACCCGGACGACACCACGACATCCGGGGCGAACCCGGCCACGGCGTCGGTGAGCGCCGTGTTCCAGGCGGCCCGGTCCGGGTAGGCCTTGAAGTCCACCACGAAGGTCGGGATTCCCGCCGCGGCGGAGCGCTCCACCCCGAAAGTCCCGGGCCGGTCGGCACCAACGGCGGCGATCTCGACGTCGAGCTGTCCCTCTTTTACGGCGTCGATGACGGCCTGGAGGTTGGAGCCGGTGCCGGAGACGAGGACTACGATGCGCATTGTCCTAGCTTATGGGGCCGCTCGCGTAGGCTGGAAAACATGAATCCCCCGAACGACCCCGCCGGCAGCCAGGGCGGCCAGCCGCAGGGCCAGCACCCGCTCAGTGACGCGGCCAAGGCCTCGCAGGCGAAGACCCACCTTCTGTTCCGCAGCTTCATCGTGGCGGTGCTGGGATCGTTCTTCGTCTACCAGCTGGACATCAATTACCTCTGGCTGAGCGCGCTCCTGACGGTGGCCGCGATCGTGCTGGGCATCATGGTGCTGGTCCGGTACGCCAGTTTCAAGGAATCCAAGTTCGTGCTGTTCGGGACGATTTCCGGGCTGGTGGTCCTCGCCATCCAGATGCTGCTGCTCCTGTCCTCGGCGCTGTTCTTCAACCAGGTCCGGGACTACCAGCAGTGCAGCCGCGCGGCCCTCACCCAGCAGGCCGCCTCCATGTGCCAGACCCAGCTGGAAAAATCACTGCCGCAGTTCCGCTAAGAGTTCCGCCAGGCAGCGCGCCGCGTCACAGCGACGCCGTCTCCAGGTCCGCTTCGCGCAGCTTCTGCTGGCGTTCCAGCCACGGCCCGGCAGCGTAACCGATCACGACGCCGATCCCCACCTCCGCGGCCACGAACAGTGCCGCCGTGAGCGGGTCGGGGCCGATCTCCGTGAGGCGTCCGATGCCGGCCGAACCACGGGCCAGCCACGCCAGGCCTGCGGCGAACAGCCCGGCAACGCAGCCGACCAGGACGCCAAGCCACAGCGTGGAGACGGCGGCGGTGAACCAACGCGCGCGGATCTTGATCGAGAGCCATTCGTCAAAGTGGTTTTCGCCCTCCCGGAGGAACCACCAGCCGGCCAGGGTCCCGGCGAGGACCGGCACCACCAGCGCCGCAACCCCGTAGTCCAGCGACCCGGCCGGCAGCGCCGCGAACACCGGGATGGACGGCAGCGGCCCGACGGCGGTGCCCAGGGCGCCGGCCTGGGAGCCGACGCCGAGGGCCACACCCGCACCGGAGGTCCAGGCGAGCGCAAACACCGCCAGGTTGGGCAGGAAGCCGAGCTGCGCGATGGTGAGCACAGCACCGCCCAGGGCGCCGGCGTCGAGCGCTTCATAGACCGCGATCACGAGGTTCCAATGGACGATCAGCGTGGCGGCGAGAAGTGTGCAGGACATCGCCAGGCTGGCCAGGAGCGCCACGAAGCCGGCTTTGATCGCGGACACGAGGTAGGACCCGGCCCAGCGCGAATGCTGGCTGGTGCGGGAGAGCCAGGCGACGGCGTCGACGCCGATCAGCCGGCTCCAGGAGCCTGCCTCGCGGCGGGCACCGATCACCATGCCGAGCCCGAACGGGATCAGCGGGATGAGGGCGGCGGACCAGAGGCCCACGCCGACGTCGTGCGTGCGGCAGACGAAGCCCGTGGCCAGGCCGAACCCGGCGTACATCAGCCAGGAGCCGAGCAGCGCCTGCCAGAGCTGGTCCGTGTACGACGCCCGGGCGAGCCGCCGGCC
This sequence comes from Arthrobacter sp. YAF17, assembly GCF_052113365.1. Lineage (NCBI taxonomy): Bacteria > Bacillati > Actinomycetota > Actinomycetes > Micrococcales > Micrococcaceae > Arthrobacter > Arthrobacter sp. YAF17. The sequence continues at coordinate 4,482 of NZ_JBFRDB010000034.1, forward strand.
CGCGCGCCAGGCGAGCAGGAACGGGATGAGGGTGAGCCCGAGCGGCGTGAGCGACAGGACGCCGGATTCCGGCTGGGCCGCGGAGCCCGCGCCGACCGTTTCGAGCAGCAGCGGAACCCCGTGGATCAGCAGCCAGGCCTGCCCGGCGAGGCGGGCCAGGACGTCGGCGGCGCCGTTCTGGAAACCGGCGGTGGCCCACACGGCGACGATCGGAGCGGCCACCACCAGGGCCGAGATGATGGCTGCCTGCGCGGACTCGAGGGCTCCCTGCAGCCACAACGGCATCGGAAGCCCACGTTCCCCGGTCTGATCAGCGCGCAGTTTCATCGTGATCCATCGTGCCACGAGCCGGGGATCCTGCCCGGTGCGACAGGCTCAACGGGCCGATTTCGCCGTGATTTTGCCCCGTTCCAGGGAGTGCGCCCTCACTTCAACTGGTCAGCTCTCCAGCGCTTTTTCCCCTACCCGGCCGTAAAATTGTACTGTCCGCAATCATTGGTTGGAGGCAGAAAATGACTACCGCATCTCCACATGCACATGGCGTTCACTTTGGACGGACAGATGTCCAGAACGTCGGCATGGGTGTAGGTATCGTCCTTATAGTCGTGGGCATCCTCGGATTCATCCCCGGCATCACCACGCAGTACAACTCATTGGCCATCGTTGGACCGAATTCCACAGCCCTGTTCCTGGGCCTGTTCCAGGTATCGATACTGCTGAACATCATCCAGGCCCTCATCGGCACCGTCGGCGTAGTGATGTCCCGGAACAACCCCATGGGCGCCCGGAACTTCCTGATGGGCTTTGGCCTGCTTTACATCGTCCTGAGCGCCTACTCGCTCATTGTCGGTGTGTCGTCGATGGCCAACTTCCTGTCGATGAATGTCATGGGTGCGTGGGGCTTTATGATCTTGGGCCTAGCAATGGTAGGCGCCGGTTGGCTGATGTCCAGGCATCTGGCCGAGGACGCAAAAACCCGGTAAGCGAACAACCGGGATAAAGGGAGCCGCGAATGAGTAACGTTTCATAGCAATCTGAAAATTCGTACTACCTGCTGGTGCAGTCGCCTCGCGGAAACGCAGCGACTGCACCAGCTTTCTTTGTGTTTGCGGGGTTTTGGGTGGGCTGCCACGCCGTCCCTGGCTCCACCCTTCGCCACGAATGGCCGCTACGAGTACCCGGATAGCGACCATACGTGGCGAATCGGTGGGGGCCGAGTACGTCCGGGCCTACACGCAGGGGCGCAACCTAGAACCGGATCAGCGAGTACGGAACGCTCGGCAGGTTCCCCGCGGTCCAGGGGCGGTCCGACTTTTCCACCGGAACCTTGCCGCGGCCGTCGCGGATCACCAGCACCACCGTGCCAACGATGGCGACCAGGGAAACCGCTGCCAGGATGATCAGCAGAACCACAAAGGACCCGGTCATGTCCAACACCTCTGCTATCAATTTTACTGCGGTCCGCCCCTGCGAGAATGGCCAGATGACCGCCATCATCCTGGGCTGGAACCCGGACCGCTGGAACCGCTGGAACTACCCGGCCGCCGTCGAACGCGTCGCCGCGACGGGACTGCACCTTGAGCGGTGGGGCCTGGGCGGTGACCAGATCGCCGCGGGCACGGACGCCTGGCTGCTCCTGCAGGGAGACCGCGGCCGCGGATTGATCGGCCACGGCGTCGTGCTTTCGGTGCAGCCCGCCGCCGGGCCCAACGTTCCCGATCCACGCACTCCTGAGCCACACTCCCTCGATCCGCGCGGGGCGACTCCGGACCAGGCCACGATCTATGTGCAGGTGGCCTTGGATTCGCTCTTGCCGCCCGGCGAGCAGATCGCCGTCGGCGTTCTCATAGACGCCGCACCCGGCATCCCGTGGGCCGGCGATCATGCCGAGGCGCTGGTCGACGATCCGGCCGATGAAGCAGCGATCAGGGCCCTGTGGCGCGACGTCGGACCCCCGCCCGGCACGGATCCCACCCGGCCGGCCCCCGGCACTTACCCTCAGCACGCGGTCACCCGGGTCGAGGTCAACCGCTACGAACAGGACCCCGACGCGCGGCGGGCCTGCATCGCACACCACGGCACGAGCTGCGCGGCCTGCGGATTCTCCTTCGAACAGAAGTACGGCGAGATCGGCAGGGACTTCATCCCGGTACACCACCTCGTCCCCGTGTCCCAACTCGGCAGCGGCTACGAGCTCGATCCCATTTCCGATCTCGTCCCGCTCTGCGCCAACTGCCACGCCATGGCGCACCAGGGCGTGGGCACCCCGCGGACCGTGGCCGAGCTCCGGCGCGTCATCGGCGACGCCGGATTCCTCCGCGGAGCAACCGTCAGCCCCGAGGAACTGGAGGCACAGCGTGCCGCCCGGGAGCTCCTGGGACCGCAGTAGGCATAGCCGTTCGCCACATATGGCCGCTTCGCGCGCTTGCAGAGCGGCCCTATGCGGCGAATCGTATGCCCACCGGTCGGCGTCTGGACCCGGCCAAGGAGGCTCACCCTGGCATTGCCGGTCGGCGTCCGCGCCCACTACGACGTCGGCCCGGTTCAGCGCGCCCTCACAGGGACCAGACCTGCCGGAACTTGCCACTGCGGTCGGCCCGGGGCGGCTCGTCCGCATGTTCGATGGCAATGGTTCCAATCCCGTGGGCCGCGAAGAAACTGGCCAACCGGTCCTCGACGGCGGCCCGCACCTGCGCCCTGTCGGCGCCCTCGTCCGGCTCCAGCCGCAGGCGCAGAGTCCGCGGCCCGGTTCGGATCGCCTGGAAGCGGCGTACTCCGGCGGTTTCCTCGATCACGGTGCCCAGTGCCAGCGGGAGGACTGTGACCGAGTGTCCGTCCGGCGCCTCAAAGGACACCAGGTCCCCAGCGCGGCCTTCGATTTTCACAGCAGGGAAGGGACTGCCGCACGGGCACGGAGATGCTGCGAAAGTGACCCGGTCTCCGAGTTCGTAGCGGATGATGGGCTGCACCCGGTTGACCAGGTTGGTGACCAGTACCGTGTGGGACGTGACGCCGGCGGGGACGGGCTGGTTGTCCGCGTCGACCGGTTCCAGGATGTACCAGTCAGTGTTGACGTGGAACGCGCCGTTCCGGCAGAGGTAGGTCAGGGCTGGGACTTCTGACGAAAGATAGCGGTCCGTCACCCGGCAGCCGAGCGACGCTGCGATCTCCGCCTGTCCCGCCGCGGTCAGCTTCTCGCCCGAACTGACGGCCAGCGCCGGGCCGATCCGCAGCCGCCCGGCTTTCTGTTCCTCGGCGAGCTGGAGCATGGCACTCGGGTACCCGTAGAGCATCGTCGGCCTGAAGTCGTTGAGCTCCCCCACGAGCTCCGGCAGCGGCCTGAGCACCGAGAAGACCCGCACCCGCCGGGCTATGGCGGGGCTGCGCCGTCGGGCGGATTCCGTCATCACGACGCCGGAAAAGTGGCCGCCGTCCGCGACGAGGGCCGCCGCCCGCGGGCCGTGGCGCAGCAGAGTCCGCACATCCGCCGTCGTCATCAGGGTCCGGCGCCCGCGGATCCCGGCGACGACGCCCGCCGCCGTCAACGAGGCACGGTCGTGCACCAGGACGGCCGGCTCCCCGGAGGTGCCGGACGACGTGACCACCAGGTACTGGCCCCGGTAGAAGCTCCCCAGATGGGACAGGTCAGAGAGCACGTCCGATGCCAGCCGGGCCAAGGTGATGTGCGGGTCCGTCACCCAGTCGTCGAAGTTTTCCATCAGCTCCCGCTTGCCGACGCGCGGAAGCTGCCGCACATCCGCGACGTCGTCCGGCACGTCCCGATACAAGTGGCGGTAATAGGGTGAAGCGGACCGGGCAAAGCCCACGAGTTCCGCGAGCCGGGCCCGCTGCCGGCGGGAGATCCCTTCCGGGCCTTCCCGCTCGGCGCGCCAGATGTCCCAGGCGATCCCGACCATCGTTCCGGAGACACCACGCATCGCGAATTCCCTTCCCGGGCCGGCCCGGGTGGCCCACATCCACCCTTCCACCTGAGCCGACGCCGTGACAGGGGCTTTCGTCCCCGCAGCATTCAATCGCTGGACTTTGCGGCGGGGACCGCATCACACTGTCTACAACAGCTGGATTGGCGGCCCTTCACCTCCGTTTTCGCGTCCGGCCGGGTTCTACCAGCGGCACGGTTGGGGGCCGTGCCGCACCACCTTTTCCAGCATCGTGAAAGGACCTGGTTATGCCGGATTTTTCAGTTTTCCTCCCGCTGATTGCCACGCTCATCGGGGCGGCCGTTGTCATCACTGTCATTTGGCTGACCACAAAACTGATGTGGAAAGTGGCCGAACCCAATGAAGCCCTCATCATCTCGGGGCTGACGCGGGGAACCCTGGAGACCAGGGAAGGCATGGATTTCAAGATCGTCACCGGCAAGGGCGCGCTCGTGTTTCCCGGGCTGCAGACCGTCAGGACACTGTCCCTGACCCTCAATGAAACCGAGCTCAAAGTCTCGTGCGTGACGTCGCAGGGCATCCAGGTAATCGTCGAAGGTGTTGTCATCTACAAGATCGGGGACGCCCCGCCGTTCATCGCCAACGCCGCGCGGCGCTTCCTCGGCCAGCAGGCGAAGATGGAAAGCCAGGTCTACAACGTTTTCGAGGGGCACCTGCGCTCGATCATCGGCAGCATGACCATGGAGGAAATCATCCGCGAGCGCGACAAGCTCGGCTCACAGGTCCGCAGCGCCAGCGGCGTTGAAATGGAAAAGCTCGGACTGGTGGTCGATTCGCTCCAGATCAAGGACCTGCAGGATCCCACAAGCTACATTGAGAACATCGCCAAACCGCATATCGCCCAGGTCAAGATGGAGGCGCGCATCGCCGAGGCCACCAGGAACCGTGAGGCCGCGGAAAAGGAAGCCGAAGCGGAGGCGCTGATCGCGGACGCACAAAGCATCTCGGCCATCCGGCAATCCGAGGCACAGGCCAACGCCGAACGGGCCAAGGCCCATGCCGCCCAGGCCGGCCCCCTCGCCGACGCGACGGCCCGCCAACAGGTGGTGGTCCAGGAGACCGAGGTGGCCAAGCTCGAGGCCGACCGGGAGGAACAGAAACTGCAGACCTCGGTCCGCAAGCCCGCCGATGCCAAGGCCTACGCGAAACGTACCGATGCCGAGGGCCAGAAGGCGGCCGATATCAGCGCCGCCGAGGCGCTGGCACGCCGCACTGAACTCGAAGCGGAGGCCAACGCCCGGCGCACGGAACTTCAGGCCAACGCCAATGCCACAGCTGCGGCCGCCGCGGCCGGAGCCACCCGGGTTACCGGCGAGGCGGAGGCCGCGGCCACAAAGGCCCGCGGCGATGCTGCCGCCTCGGCTGTCAAGGCCAAGGCGCTGGCCGAAGCGGACGGCATCAAGGCCCGCGCCGAGGCCTTGGGCACGAACCAGGAAGCCGTTATTTCTCAGCAGCTGGCGGAAAACATGCCGGCCATCATCGCGGCTGCAGCGGAGCCCTTCGCCCACGTTGGCCAGTTCACCGTCCTCAACGGCGGCGACGGCATCAACCGCATGATCGGCGGAATCCTGTCCCAGGTGGGCGACTACCTTCCCGCCCTCAGGTCCTCGCTAAGGAATGGTCGGGAGGATGCAAAGCGGCCCCCGAAAGCTCCGGAAGCGTAATGCACAGGGACGTTGACCGGAGCCTCACCGGCCGGATCGGGCGGGTTACCGGACGCATCGCGCCGGGCACCATCGGCGAAGTCATGCTGCCGTTCCGTGGCGGAACCAGCGCCTTCCACGCCCACCCGTTCGACAAGACCAGTGTCTTCGCGGTTGGCGAGGAGGTCCTGGTGATCTACTACGAGCCCCCGCAAACTGTCTACGTCGACGAGCTGCCGGACGTCCTGCGGAAGGACAGCCAAGGCTAGAAGCGCGACGCCGAGTACGCCACGCCCGGAGCGTTGTCCGCCGCGGGTGGACATGCTGATTCTTCGCACCCACGGAAGGGCATAAGGCACCATGTCCACGCCTGGCCCTGGGCGGAGAGCATGCCCAGTGGAATGGGCGGCCAGGAACCAGTCGGCGGACCGGCGACCCGGTGAACATGCCCATTCGTCGCGACCACGAGAGGGCATAAGGCACTATGTCCAGTCCTGGGCGCGGCCGGCGGGCATGTCCAGTGGCGCCGGACCGCGGGCCCAGTGGGTGGGGTGGCGCGAACGCCAGCATCCGAACCACACCCCGTTAACCCACTCTTCCCCCGCCCGCCATCCGCCCCACCCCGCGCCGAAAGCCGGCCCACGCAGGGTGGAGGGGTGAGGATCGCAATTGTCGCTGAGTCATTCCTGCCGCTGATGAACGGGGTAACCCACTCAATCCTGCGGGTGCTGGAGCATCTGCAGGAGCGCGGAGACGATGTGCTGGTGATCGCGCCGTCCACGCAGGACACAGGAGCGCCCGGCGAGGTCTACGGGGCGCATGTCCACCGGCTGCCCTCGGTCCCGCTGGCCGGCTACGCGAACGTACGGGTGGCACTGGGCGGTGTCTATCGGGTCAAGCGAATCCTTGCCGACTATGCACCGGACGTGGTCCACCTGGCGTCCCCGTTCGTGCTCGGCTGGCGCGCGGCGCAGGCCGCACACCAGCTGGGGATCCCCACCATCGCCATCTACCAGACCGAGGTCCCGGGCTACGCCGGGCGGTACGGCGTCCCCTTCCTGGAGAACTGGGCCTGGAACCGGGTGGAGAACATCCACCTGCTGGCCTCCCGGACCCTCGCCCCCTCCAGCTTCGCGCTCAACCAGCTCCGCGGCCGCGGCATCCCGCGGGTTCAGATGTGGCGGCGCGGCGTGGACACGCAGCGGTTCTCCCCGGACAAGCGCGACGCCGGATGGCGGGGCACCGTCGCCCCGGCCGGCGAGCGCATCATCGGCTACGTGGGCCGCCTCGCCGTCGAAAAGCAGGTGCAGGACCTCGCCGTACTGGCCGATATCCCCGGCACCCGGCTGGTGATTGTCGGCGACGGACCCCAGCGGAAGGCCCTCCAGGCTGCCTTGCCGGACGCGGTCTTCACCGGGTTCCGCGGCGGCGACCAGCTGGCCCGGGCGGTGGCGTCCTTCGACCTCTTCGTGCATCCCGGCGAGTTCGAGACCTTCTGCCAGACCATTCAGGAGGCCATGGCCTCGGGCGTGCCCGTCGTCGCGACGGGCCGCGGCGGCCCGCTGGACCTCGTCGAGAACTCCCGCACCGGCTGGCTGTATGAGCCCGGCGACCTCGCCGCCCTGCGGTCCCGGGTGGCTGACCTGATGGGCGACGACGCCAAGCGCCGCGCGTTCGCCGCGGCGGCCCACGCTTCGGTCCAGGGCCGGACGTGGTCCGCGCTCGGCGCCGAACTGGTCCAGCACTACAACGCGGTCCTCGCCGCCCACACCCCCCACGCAAGCCGAACCACCAGCACAACCCCTCAAGGAGTCACCCTGTGAAAATTTCCGTGATCGGCTGCGGTTACCTCGGGGCCGTGCACGCGGCCACCCTCGCGTCGATGGGCCACACCGTGGTGGGGATCGACGTCGATGCCGCCAAGGTGGGGCAGCTGGGCCGGGGCACGGCGCCGTTCTTCGAGCCGGGCCTGGACGAACTCCTGCGCGACGGTATCGCCACCGGCCGGCTCAGCTTCTCCACGGGATTCGCCGACGCCGCCGATGCCCGGCTGCACTTCCTCTGCGTGGGCACACCGCAGTCCAAAACCTCCGACGGTGCCGACCTCAGCTATCTCGTCGCCGCCACCCAGGCGCTGCTCCCCCACCTTGCCGCCGGGTCCGCGCTGGTGGGCAAGTCCACAGTCCCGGTCGGGACGGTGGACATGCTCCGCGGCGTGCTGTCCCCGCGGCCGGACGTGCCCCTGGGCTGGAACCCCGAATTCCTGCGCCAGGGCACCGCGGTCAAGGATTCGCTGGTCCCGGACCGCCTGGTCTACGGAGTCCCGGAGGACTCCGCCCAGGAGGACGCCACCACGGGAACCGGCAACCCCGGCGCAGCGATCACCGCAGCCCTCGATGCCGTCTACGCGCCCCTGCTGGCAGCCGGGATTCCGCGGCTCGTGTGTAACTTCGCCACGGCGGAACTGATCAAGTCGGCGTCGAACGCGTACCTCGCCACGAAACTCAGTTTCATCAACGCCATGGCCGAACTGTGCGATGCCACGGGCGCCGACGTGAAGCAGCTGGGCGCGGCCATGGGCATGGATCCGCGCATCGGCGGCCGGTACCTCCACGCCGGCCTGGGGTTCGGCGGCGGCTGCCTGCCCAAGGACATCCGCTCGCTCCGGGTCCAGGCGGCGGCCCTGGGCGTGGAGTCGGTGGACCGGTGGATGGACGTGGTGGATTCCATCAACCGGGACCAGCGTTCCCGCACCGTCGGTCTGGCCGCGGAACTGTGCGGCGGCCAGCTCGGCGGCCGCCGCGTCACGGTGCTCGGCGCGGCCTTCAAGCCGGACACGGACGATATCCGCGACTCCCCTGCCATGGACGTCGCCCTCCAGCTGGCGTCCGCCGGCGCCCATGTCACGGTGACGGACCCCGCCGCGATCAACAACGCGTGGCTGCGCTACCCGCAGCTCCGCTTCGAGCCGTCCACGTCCCAGGCACTGGACGGGGCGGAACTCGTGCTGCTGCTGACCGAGTGGGACGAGTACGCGGCGCTCTCGCCCGCCGACGCCGGGGCCCGCGTACGACGCCGGACCCTCCTGGACGCCCGGAACGTCCTCGACGCCTCCGTCTGGGAGACGGAAGGCTGGACGGTCCGCGGACTGGGCCGGGGCTCTGCTCCCAGCCTCAGCGCAGCCCGCACCACGGCAACCATACCCGGCCCAACCAGGCCCACCGCCCCCAGCCCCACACGCCTGAGCGCCGCCGGACACCGGCCCGGGTGACCTGGCCGCCCACGGCTGTTGCCCGCCCGCGTCACCACGTCCGCCAAAATGCCGCCGCGCCACCCCCGCTTGGACGCCTCCCGAACCAGCGACCCCCTATGATTTCCTGAGGGGAGGGCTTTTCAATGGATTACCGGTGGTCTCAAATTCTCACGGCGGTGGCCGCGTGACGGCTTCCTCGTACCCGGCACCCGGCATCGAAGCGGTGCTGGAGTCCAGCCCGGACGCCCTCCTGGTGGTCACCGAGGACGGCACAATCCTCCGCGTCAACGCCGCCACGGAACGCATGTTCGGCTACACCCGGGACGAACTCCTGGGCCAGGACCACCGGATGCTCCTCGCCGAAGGCTTCCGCAGCGGCCTCCAGCGGCTCTTCTTCGCCTTGCGCAAGGACGCCGACGGCGGCCCCCTCACCACCGACGCCGACGCCGACGCCGGTCCGGCCGCTGACGCCCCCACGTCCCCTATGTCCCCCGGTTTCCCCCCGGTCGAGGCTTACGGCCTGCGCCGCGACGGCACCGAGTTCCAGGGCGAAGTGGCGTGCTCTCTGCTGGCCCAGGACAGTGACGACGCCCCCGCCACCATGGCCGTCGCCGTCCGAGACACCTCCCACAGGCTGGCCGCGGATGCCGGACTCCGCGAAGCCATGTCCCTGCTCAGCGCCACGCTGGAATCCACGGCCGACGGCATCCTCGTTGTCGACGGCGACGGCCGGATCGCCGGCGTCAACAACCAGTTCATCTCCATGTGGGGCATCCCGAGGGAGCTCCTGGCCACCCAGGACGACGAGGCCGTCATGGGCTTCGTCCTGGACCAGCTGGTGGATCCGGCGCAGTTCGTCGAGAAGGTCACCGCGCTCTACGCCGCTCCCTCCGCGGAAAGCAACGACATCCTGGACTTCCGCGACGGCAGGACCTTCGAACGCTACTCCCGCCCGCAGAAGGTCGCGGACAAGGTCGTGGGGCGCGTATGGAGTTTCCGGGACGTGACCCCGGCCCGGATCGCGCAGGACCGGATCGCCAAGGCCATGGCCGACCTCGCCGAGCAGGCCGCCCAGCTCAAGGCCCTCGCGTTCCAGGACCCGCTGACCGGCCTGGCCAACCGCCAGCTCTTCAGCGACCGGCTCGCTTCCGCACTGCTCGGCCCGCGCGGTGCCGCCGTCGACGTCCTGCTCCTGGACTTGGACGACTTCAAGGAAGTCAACGACATCCTGGGCCACCACGCCGGCGACCAGATGCTGATCGAGGTGGGCCGGCGGCTGCGCGAATGTGTCCGCTCCAACGACGTTGTAGCACGACTGGGCGGTGACGAATTCGTGGTGCTGCTGGTCGGCTCGCCGGACGCCGAGGCGGTGGCCGGGAAGATCGTCGAATCGCTGCGTGTGCCGCTCTGGATCGACGGGACCATGCTCCGCCCCAGCCTGAGCCTGGGGCTGGCGTCCCTCCACGAGGACGCCGTGGACGCCTCCGAACTGCTGCGCCGCGCCGACGTCGCAATGTACGCGGCCAAAACGGCCGGTAAGAACCGGTACCTGCGGTTCCGGCCGGAAATGATGAAGTCGCTCGTGGCGCGCACCGAGCTGGAGGCGGGGCTGCGGGTGGCCGTGGACGCCGGCCAGATCGCCGTGCATTACCAGCCGATCGTCTCGTCCCGGCTCGGCGTTGTGGTCAAGGTCGAGGCGCTGGCCCGCTGGGAACGCGACGGCGAAACGGTCCCGCCCCAGCAGTTCATCCCGACGGCGGAGCGCAGCGGCCTGATCGTGGAGATCGGCACCGAGGTCCTGCTCAAGGGCTGCACCGAGCTGAAGCCCTGGCTCGCGGAGGACCCCTTCCGGTCCCTCGCCGTCAACGTCTCCGGGGTCCAGCTGCAGCACGGCGACTTCGCCGAGCTGGTCCTGGCCGTCACCGGATCCTGCGGGGTGGATCCCCGGCAGCTGGTCCTGGAAGTCACAGAGAGTGTGTTCTTCGACGACGACTGCCACGTCATCCAGCAGCTCATTGCGCTCCGCAAGGCCGGGGTGCGGGTGGCCCTGGACGACTTCGGCACCGGCTACTCCTCGCTGGGCCGGCTCCAGGACCTGCCCGTGGACACCCTCAAAATCGACCAGTCCTTTATCTCCATGATCAACACCGGCGAGGAGAACCTGCCGATCCTCAGCTGCATGATCAGCATGGCCCACGGCCTGGGACTGACCGTCACCGCCGAGGGTGTGGAGACGCCGGCGCAGGCCGAGTACCTGATGAACCTGGATTGCGATTTGCTGCAGGGCTTCCTGTTTTCAGGCCCCGAAGCCGAGCCCGCCCTGGCGTCCGCGATCGCCCGGTCCGCCGGGGCATTCGCCGCCCTCCGCGGAGATCGGGTCGCCGGGCTCCGCTGACCCGTAAAAGGGTGATCCGCAAAAGTCCGGTGGCGAGGTGCTGGACAAGCGGGCAACGGACCCTATGATTCAGGAAACGCTTGTCCGCGGCGCCGCCGTCGGACTTTAAGTCACGTCCGTCAACATCCGTCGCTTTGGGGGCCGGTATCGCCGTGGAAACTGGGATTGAAGAAAGCCTGCTCGAGCAGGGCCCCGATGCGTATCTGCTGCTGACCTCGGACGGAACCATCGCGTTCGTGAACTCGGCCGCGGAGCGACTCTTCGGCTATCCGCGCGAACAGCTGCTCGGCGTCGGGCACAACATCCTGCTCTCCGAGGACGAGCGCGGCGGGTTCCTGCGGGTCTTCGGCCGGCTGGGCCGGGGCAGCGGCGCGGGCAGGCGCCCTTTCGCGGCGGCAGGCCGGCGTCGGGATGGCAGCGAACTGTCGCTGGAGATCACCTGCTCGCTGGTAACGGTCGACGGCGGCACGGCCATGGCGGTTGCTGTCCGGGACGGCAGCCACCGGGAGGACACCGACTCGGGCCGCCGCCTGGCGGTCTCGCTGCTCGATGCCACGCTGGAAACCACCGCCGACGGAATTGTGGTGGTCTCCAACGAAGGGCTGATCACCGGGATCAATGACCAGTACCTCAAGTTGTGGGGCATGCCGCCGGCGCTGATCACGGCGGAGGACCCGACGGCACTGGTCACCTTCATCGCCCAGCAGCTGGTCGATCCGGACGACTTCCTGCAGAAGGTCACGGAGCTGGACGGCGACAGGGCCAAGCAGAGCAACAACGTGCTGGAGTTCAAGGACGGCCGCACGGTGGAGCTGTACTCCCGGCCGCAGACGGTAGCCGATCAGATCGTGGGACGGATCTGGAACTTCCGCGACATCACCACCCGGCAGCGCGCGCAGGACCAGGCCCGCCGCGCCATGGAAGAACTCGCCGAACAGACGGACAAGCTCAAGGAACTGGCCTTCCAGGACCCGCTGACGGGGCTGGCCAACCGCATGCTCTTCAACGAAGGCGCCGCCGCCGCGCTGCTGACCCCCGGGCCTGTGCACGTGCTGCTGCTGGACCTGGACGACTTCAAGGAAGTCAACGACGTCCTGGGCCACCATGCCGGGGACGAGATGCTCGTGGAGGTCTCGCGGCGGCTGCAGAAGTGCGTGGGGCCGCACGGCACCGTGGCGCGGCTCGGCGGGGACGAATTCGTGGTGCTGCTGGTGGACTGCAACGATTCGGACGCCGTGGCCCAGCGGGTCGTGGCCGCCCTGAACGCGCCCGTGTCCATCGAGGGGACCCTCATGCGGCCGGGCCTGAGTCTGGGCGTAGCCTCGCGTGGCCCTGGGACCATGACGTCCTCCGAGCTGCTGCGGCAGGCGGACCTGGCCATGTACGCGGCCAAGGAAGCCGGCAAGAACTGCTACGTGCATTTCCGGCCGGAGATGCTAGCCGCCCTGCTGGAGCGCACCCAGCTGACCTCCGGGCTGCGGCGGGCCGTGGAACTGGGCCAGATCAACGTGCACTACCAGCCGGTGGTGTCCGCCGAGCAGCTGGACGTCGTGCAGTTCGAGGCGCTGGCCCGCTGGCAGTGGGACGGGAAGCTGATGCCCCCGGACACGTTCATCCAGACAGCGGAGCGCAGCGGCCTGATCCGGGAGATTGGCGCGGAAGTGCTGCGGCGCAGCTGCACCGAGCTCCAGCCCTGGCTCGCGGAAGACCCGCGCCGGACACTGGCAGTGAACGTCTCCGGCGTGCAGCTGCAGCACCCGGACTTCGCCGAACGCGTCCTGGACATCGCGGCGTGGAGCGGTGTGGACCCGCACCAGCTGGTCCTGGAGGTGACGGAGAGCGTCTTCTTCGATGCCCACTGCCACGTCATCACCCAACTCGTGACCCTGCGCGGGGCCGGTATCCGGGTGGCCCTGGACGACTTCGGCACCGGCTACTCCTCGCTCGGCCGGCTGCAGGAACTCCCCGTGGACATCGTGAAGATCGATAAGTCCTTTGTCTCGATGCTGCGCTCCGGGACGGAGAAGCTGCCCATCCTGACCTCCATGATCCACATGGCCCTCAGCCTCGGGCTGAAGGTCACCGCCGAGGGCATCGAAACCCCGGAACAGGCCCGCTACCTGATGGATCACGGCTGCGACGCCCTGCAGGGCTTCTTCTTCTCCCGCCCCGAGCCCGAGGCCCGGCGTGAGCTCGGCATCCGCAACTCCCTCGCGGCCATTGCGGCGCTGGAGGGTGTTCCGCTGCCGGCATAGTTGCGCGCGTAAGGGCTGGCCGTCCGGCGGCGTCGGGCCGCCAGGCCGGCTGGCAGCCGGGCCGGCGGGTCGGCTCTCGGGTCGGCTCTCGGGTCGGCTCTCGGGTCGGCTCTCGGGTCGGCTCTCGGGCCGACGCCGGGCTACCGCGGGGCCGCCGCGGGGCCGCCGCGGGGTCGCGGCGGGTCGGCTCCGGGGCCGCCGACGGCGACACAATTCTGGCCGCAACATGATGCGTATCACGCGCGGGGTCCGCACCACATATGATTCAGTGAGCGCAGCCCGCCTTGTTCTCCGCAAGGACGGCTGCCACTTCGCATCCGTCGCTTGGGGGGCAGGCAAAACACATGGAATCTGGACTCGCACACCTACTGCTGGAGCACAGCCCGGACCCGCTGCTGCTGCTGGATCCGGACGGGTCCATCTCGTTTCTGAACGCGGCCGCTGAGGAGCTTTTCGGGTACTCCCGCGCCCAGCTGCTGGGCGCCGATTCGTCCCTGCTCCTGGCCGAGGACTCCCGCGAGCCCTTCCATGGCGTCCTCGCCGGCCTGGGCGCCTCCGCGCCACGCTCCGGCCAGCCCTTCGCCGGCTCAGGCCGGCGCGCCGACGGCACCGAACTTCCCGTCGAGATCACCTGTTCGCTGTTGCCGTCCGACGCCGGTGCTGGTCCGGCCGCGCGGTCCGTCGCGCTGTCCGTCCGCGGGGCCGGGCACCGTCCGGCTGCGCAGTCCGGGAACCGCCACGCCGGCACTGCCGCGGCCGCCCTCACTTTTGCCGGCACCTACACGGACGCCGGTGCCGTTGCGGGTGCCGGCACAGCGGCGGACGCCGCAACGCACCGCCGTCGTACTGCTGCTGCTGCGTCCGCGGCCGTTCCCGCCGCCTTCATCGGGCACGACGACCAGATGCGGGCCGGCGTGCTGCGGGACCCGCTTACCTCGCTGCCCAACGGCACGCTGTTCAACGAGCGGCTCGCCGCGGCGCTGCGCCGCCCGGACCCGGTGGATGTGCTGCTGCTGAACGTGGATGACTTCAAGAACCTCAACGACATGCTGGGCCGCTCCTCCGCGGACGAGCTGCTGATGGAGGTCGCGAGCAGGCTCCGCAACTGCGTACGGCCGCACGACACCGTGGCCCGGCTCGGCGGCGACGAGTTTGTGGTGCTCCTGACCGAGTGCCTCAACGCCGATGCCGTGGCCAAGCGGATCGCCGAGTCGCTGTACGAGCCACTGCGGGTCGGCGGCTCCCTGGTCCGGCCGGGCGTGAGCATGGGCCTGGCCTCCAGGACCCCCGGGACGCTCGACGGCGCGGAGCTGCTGCGGCAGGCGGACGCGGCCATGACGGCCGCGAAGACCGGCGGCAAGAACGCGTGGCTGCGGTTCCGGCCGGAGATGCTGAACACCGTGGCCGCCAAGGCGGACGGCCAGGCCGGGCTGCGGCAGGCGGTGGAGCTGGGCCAGATCTCGGTGCACTACCAGCCGGTGGTGTCCCCCGGGCTCGGGGCCGTGGTGCAGTTCGAGGCGTTTGCCCGCTGGGAACGGCACGGCCGGCTGGTCCCGCCCAACCAGTTCCTGCCTGTGGCCGAACAGAGCGGCCTGATCCGTGAGATCGGCGACGAGGTCATGCGCCGGGCCTGCGCGGAAATCCGGCCCTGGCTCGCCGGCGACGCCGCGTACAGCGTCGCGGTGAACGTCTCCGGCCTGCAGTTCCAGAACCGCGACTTCGCCACCGATGTGCTGGCGATTGTGGCCTCCACCGGGGTGGACCCGCGCCAGCTCGTGCTGGAACTGACCGAAAGTGTGTTTTTCGAATCGGACTCGGACGTGCTGCGCCAGCTGCGGCAGCTCCGGGAGGCCGGCGTGCGGATCGCGATGGACGACTTCGGCACCGGGTACGCGTCGCTGGGCCGGCTCAAGGAGCTGCCGCTGGACAAAGTCAAGATCGACCGCTCCTTTGTGGCGATGATCAAGACCGGCCAGGAGCAGCTGCCGTTCTTCGGCACCATGATCAACGCCGCGCACGGCCTGGGCCTGAAGGTCACGGCCGAGGGCATCGAGACGCCCGCCCAGGCCCGGTATCTGATGGACCGCGGCTGCGACTCCCTACAGGGCTACCTGTTCGCCAAGCCGGCCCCGGCCAGCGACCTGGCCGGGACGATGGAGAGCGCGCTGACGGCGATCGACAAGGTCGACGCCGGGCGGTAGCCCGGGCCACTCACCCGCAGCTCCTGCGGGTTTGGGCGCGACGCTCCCGCACGTCCGGCATGAATCAGGCGACGCTCCCGCAAATCCGGCGGGATTGGGCGCGACCTGCGTGGACGGCTACGCTGGGCGCCGCCTCCGGGGGCGACGCTCCTGCCCAGTTACACGGCGCCGAAGCCGCTCAGCCGTCAGGTGCTCCGTGTCCTGCCGCGGTTTTGCCTCCCTGCCCGCACGAGTAACTGGGCTGGAGCGTCGCTCCCGGGAAACGAAGCTCCGACGCTCCCTCAGATCCGGCGGGAAAACCAACGACGCTCCCGCACCTCCGGCAGGAAATCAGTCATCGCTCTTGAAAATCCGGCGGGTATGGACGCTCCCGCACCTACGAGCAGGCCGCTGTCGTTACGCCGGGAAGTCGAGCTTGTCGACATCCTTTGCAACCATGGCCGCGCTCCGCTCCCACAGCTCCCCCGCGAGGCCGGAGTCGTACGCCTGCTTGTTGGCCTTCGCCAGGGCCCGCTTGGCGTAGTAAGCGCCGGAGACCCAGTCCTGCCCTGGTGCGGCCGTGGCGAGCCACACAAGCGTGTCCGCGCCCTGTTCGGGGCTCAGCATGAACCGGTTGAGGAAACTCCGGTACAGGAACCGGAACGGGCTGGTGGTATCGGCTGCGAAGTTGGTGGCCACGACGCCGGGGTGGAAGGCCGCCGTCGAGATGCCGGCAGCCTGATAGCGGTTGTTCAGCTCGGCCGTGAAGAGGATGTTCTCGAGTTTGGCGTTGCCGTAGGCGAGGTTGGCGGAGTACTTGGTGGTGGTCTCGAGGTCGCCAAGGTCCAGCTTGCCGTAGAGCGAGTTCGCGGCGCTGGACGTGTTAATGACGGTGGCGTTGCTGGCAGTGAGGACGTCCATCAGCTCGGTGGTGAGCAGGAACGGGGCCAGGTGGTTGATCTGGAAGGTCTTCTCGTGGCCGTCCAGGGTGAGCTCACGCTTGCCCATGATGCCGCCAGCGTTGTTGGCCAGGACGTCGATCCGCGGATACTTCTCCTTCAGCTGCGCGGCGAGTTGGCGCACCTGTGCCAGTTCCGCGAAGTCGCTGACGAAGAAGTGCGCACCGATCTCCTTCGCGATCCGCTCGGTCTTGTCCCTGGAACGTCCGACGACGACCACCCGCTCCCCCTGTTTGCTCAGGGTCCGCGCGGCGGACGCGCCGATGCCGTCGCTGGCGCCGGTGATGACGATGGTCCGTGCAGTCATAAAGAAGTCCTTTAGGCGGAAGTGGTTAGCGGGATATTGGAATCGAGCCTACCGAACTCTAACGACGCCGGGATGACCAACGTTCCGGTGCGACGCTCCGGACGGATTTGTTGGAGGGTTGGACCTTTTGCCCCCGGGTGTGCGGGAGGGTTGGGGTGTGGCCGGCATGATCTGCGGTGAGTGGGCAGTTGGCGGCAGTGTTGGTGCGTGACATTGCCGTGAACTGCTGCCTCGACGGTGTGCCCTCGGGTATGCGGGAGGGGTTGGACCGTATGCGGGAGGGTCCTGGTTGTGGTTTGTGGGTTAAATGCGGGAGAGCCCCAACCTGTGGTTGGGGCTCTCGACCGTGTAATGATGTTCCGGCGGTGACCTACTCTCCCACACCCTCCCGGGTGCAGTACCATCGGCGCTGTGGGTCTTAGCTTCCGG
>NZ_JBFRDB010000035.1:0-21824 GCF_052113365.1 Arthrobacter sp. YAF17
ACCACCGCCGAGGACCTCGAGATCATCGCCGACAAACTCAACAACCGGCCCCGTCCCACGCTCAACCTCGAGACCCCCAAACAACGCATGCGCCAACTCATTGCCACCGCGGCCTAAACCCAGTTGTTGCAACGACCAATTGACTTTGAGGGCCCGGGATGGACGCTAAGTGACCCCGCGTTGTTTGTTTGGTGGGCCGGGCAGGATCTGGCCGGCTCGCAGGACCGCCACCAGCTCGAAGTCCGGGCCCACGGCGACGACGTCGGCGCGCATCCCGGCCCGGAGCCCCCCGATTTCGGCCTCCAGGCCCAGGACCCGGGCAGGGACCAGGGTTGCCGCCAGGACGGCGTCGGCAGGGCTCACCCCGCCGGCAATGGTGGTCCGGACAACCTCCAGCAGCGTCGCCGTGCCGCCGGCGAGGGCGCCGTTGCTGCTCAGGGTGGCCACGCCGTCGTGCACCACCACCTCAGAAGGACCCAGGGCGTAGCCGCCGTCGGGCAGCCCGGTTGCCGCCATGGAGTCCGTCACCAGCG
Source organism: Arthrobacter sp. YAF17 (assembly GCF_052113365.1). Taxonomy (NCBI): domain Bacteria; kingdom Bacillati; phylum Actinomycetota; class Actinomycetes; order Micrococcales; family Micrococcaceae; genus Arthrobacter; species Arthrobacter sp. YAF17. The sequence continues at coordinate 534 of NZ_JBFRDB010000035.1, forward strand.
CGATGTTTCCGGCGCCGGCCAGGTCGAACACCATCCGGACCGTCTCCGGGTCGAGGTGCACCCCGTCGCCGATGAGCTCGACGACGGCGGTCCCCGCCGCCGCCAGCCGCAGGCAGGCCGCGGCCGGCCCCGGCGCCCGGTGGTGCAGCGGAGGCATGCCGTTGAACAAATGAGTCACCGTCGGCCGGGCATGCGGCCCGAAGCCCCGCGCAGCCCTGCCGATGAAGTCGGCGGCCTCCGCCAGCGAGGCAGCGGCCGTCCGCGCATCGGCGTCGGTGTGGCCCAGCGAGGGCGTGACACCGTGGCCGGTAAGCGTCCGGACCAGCTCGCTGGCGCCCGGCAGTTCGGGGGCGTAGGTCACCGTCCTCAGGGCACCGCCGGCAGTGTCCAGCATTTCCCGCAGCAGTTCAGGATCGGGGTCCCGGAGCCAGCGGGGGTTCTGCGCGCCGCAGCGGGCGCGGGAGAGGAAGGGGCCTTCGGAATGGATCCCGGCGATGAGTCCCTCGGCGGTCAACTCCTTGAGGACGCCGAGTGCCCGCAGCAGCTCACCGGCCGGGGCGGTGACGAGGCTGGCCAGCAAAGTGGTGGTCCCGTGGCGGTGGAGGAAGTCCACTGCCTCCCGGCAGGCCTGGTCATCTCCGGTCGGGAATCCGCCGCCGGCCGCGCCGTGGCAGTGGAGATCGACGAGTCCGGGCAGCAGCGAGCTGCCGGGCGGCAGCGGGAGCTCCTCGGCGCCGGGGAATTGCGTGGCGTCATAGCCGTCGCCGGGTCCCGCGTAGGCGATCCGGCCGCCCGCCACGGCCACGACGGAGTCCGCGGTGCTGGCACCGTCGGTGAGGAGGGTGCCGCGCAGGACGAAGGCGGGAGCGGTTTCGCGGGATTCCGGCATCTGGAAAGTCCTCAGCAGTACGGCGCGGCGGATGGGGTCAGTTGAAGACTAGCCGCCCGGTGAAGCAGACGCCGTTCCGGCTGCCGTCGGTTTCCACGATCCGGACGCGCGCAGTGCGGGTGGCGAAACAAAAGGGGCTGCCTCCAGCCACATCTGGAGGCAGCCCCGCAGGCATCGGGCAGCGGGGTCAGGCCCGGGGGCTGACCATCTCCTCGATGGAGAGGCGCTTGGCGGTTTCCTTCGCCTCGACGCGTTCGGCGGCGGCTAGAACCTGAACGGCGTCCTGTTCGCTCACTACGACGACGCCGTCGGCGTCGGCAACGATGATGTCGCCCGGCGCGACGACGACGCCGGCGATCGCCACCGGGATCTGCAGCCGTCCCGGGCCGAACTTGTACGGCCCGGCGGGTGTGACCGAGCGGGCGAAGACGGGGAGTCCGCAGGCGGCCAGAGCCTCTGCGTCGCGGACCGCGCCGTCGATCACGAAACCGGCGATGCCGAGCTTCTTCGCGCGGAGGCCGATCAGGTCACCGATGAGCGCTCGTGACTGGTCCCCGCCGCCGTTGACCACAATGACGTCACCGGGCTTCGCACCGTCGAGGGCGGTGTGGATGATGAGGTTGTCCCCGGGGCGCGTCCAGACGGTGAAGGCGGGGCCTGCGAGCCTGGCGCCGGCCCAGACCGGATAAAGGCCGGACGCTACACCGATCCGCTCCTGGGCGTCGCCGATGTTGGCGGCCGGGATGGCGCCCAGCCGGCTGATCACGTCCGGGGTTGGAGCGTAGGTGGAGGAAATGGTCTCTGCCTGCATGTCCTGCACGGCCTCTCTGATGGTTTCCATGGTCACTTCTGCTGGAGCAGTTCTTCGATGACGGGCTTGATGGTCTTTTCGCGTTCTTCCCAGAGTTTGCTGGCATCGCTGCTGGACAGCCACGCCGGCTGAGTGGCAGCGCCCTTGAGCTTTTCCTGTACCGCAGTGTTTTCGTAGGCCTTCTTGAGCGCCGCCTCGAGCCGGGCAACGACGTCGGCGGGGGTCTTGGAAGGAACCGAGAGGACAAAGGTGCTGGACATCGGAGCCATCTGGTAGCCGGCGCTCTTGAGCGTCGGGACGTCGGGGGCGAACGGGCTGGGCTGGTCCGAGACCACCGCGAGGAGTTTGAGGTCTCCGGCCTTGTACTGGCCGAAGAAACTGGATACCCCGCCCAGGGAAAAGTCGAGTTCGCCGGAGACCAGGGCGGCTACTTTGTCGGCGCCGCTGTTGTAGTGGACGATGTTGAAGTCCAGGCCCAGCTCCTTCTCGAGAAGCAGGAGGTTGATGTGATCGTCGCCGGCACGGGAGTCTGTCCCTGCCTTGATGGTCCCGGGTGATGCTTTGACGGCCTCGAACAGGGACTGGATGTCCTGGTAGGGGCTGTTCTTGTTCACTCCGATCACCACGGCATTCGTCGCGTAGGCGCCGATGGGAGTGAAGCTGCTGCGGGTAAACCCTGCCTTCTTGGACGGGTCCAGGTAGCGGCCCAGGATGGACGGGACGTTCGTGGTTCCAAAAGTGAGGCCGTCGGGCTTCGCGTTGGCCACGTAGCTGAGGCCCACGATCTGGCTGCCGCCTTCCTTGTTGACCACCTTGACGTTGGCGCCGAGGTCCTCCTGCATGGCGGGCGCCACGATGCGGGCCAGAATGTCGCTTCCGGCGCCGGCCGCGGACGGAACGACCCACTCGATGGTGGCCCCTGCTTTGGGGAACGCGCCGCCCGCAGGGCCGGTGCCGTTTGCTGCGCCTCCGCAGCCGGTGAGGGCCAGGGTGGCGGCGGCGATGGCCGCTGTGGCCAAGACTGTCAGTTTCTTCATTTCGCAAGCTCCTTTGGTGCGACGGGGACGTTGGTTTTCTTCTTCAGCGTTGAAGCGATGAGGGGGCGGACGGCGCCGAACACGATGGCGATGACGATGACCGCGATGAGGGTGAGGCTGATGGGTCCCTCGAGGAAGACGCTGTAGTCGCCGCGGGACAGGGCCAGCGACCTTTGGAAGTTTTCTTCGAGCATGGGTCCAAGGATCAGGCCAAGGACCAGCGGGGTGAGCGGGACCTTGACCAGTTGGAAGATGTAGCCGAGCACCCCGGCGCCGAGCATGATGAGGATGTCGAACGGGCTGCCGTTGATGGAGTAGGTCCCCAGGAACATAAAGGCCAGGATGGCGGCCATCAGGTAGTGGAAGGGGACTTTCAGCACGGCGATCCATACCCGGGCGAGGGGGACGTTGAGGATGAGCAGGATCAGGTTGCCGACGATCAGGCTGGCGATGATGGCCCACGCGACATCCGGGTTATCGCGGAAAAGCAGCGGTCCGGGGATCAGGCCGTTCATGGTGAAGGCGCCGGCCATGATCGCCACCGTCGCCGACGTCGGGATGCCCAGGGTGAACAACGGGATCATGGACGACACGGCCAGGGCGTTGTTGGCCGATTCCGGGCCGGCGATGCCCTCCACTGCGCCCTTGCCGAACTCGTGGGACCGCCTGGACATCTTCTTCTCGGCGGCGTAGGACGCCAGGGAAGTCGCAGCACCGGGCGAGCCGGGGAGCAGCCCCATAAAGAAGCCGATGACGGAGCCGCGCAGGGCCGGGAGCGCGGAGCGCCGCAGGTCGGTGCGGGTGGGCATGAGCCGGGCCACCTTCAGCGGGCTCGGCACGCCGAGCGGGCCTTTCTGGGCCTGTCCGAGGACCTCGCTGAGGCCGAAGATGCCCATGACCACCGCCACCAGCCCGACGCCGTCGAACAGTTCCGGCAGGTCGAACGTGAACCGGGCGAGGCCGACGCCGGAGTCCACGCCGACTGTGGCAATCGCAAGTCCCGTAGCTGCACTGAGCAAGGCCTTGGCGGGGTTGTTGCCGGCGAAGCTGGTGATGAGGGCGAAGCCGAGCAGGGAGACGAGGAAAAGCTCCGGGGCGCCGAACTCCAGCGCCAGCCTGCTGAACGGTGCCACCACAACGAAGCCGATGACTCCGATGAGTCCGCCGATGAACGAGGCCAGGGCCGCGATGACCAGGGCAGGGCCGCCTCGGCCCTTCTTCGCCATTTGGTAGCCGTCCAGGGTGGTGGCGATGGAGGAGGCTTCGCCGGGGATCCGCAGCAGCACTGCTGTGGTGGTTCCTCCGTAGGCCGCGCCATACAGGATGGCGGCGAGCATGATGATGGCGGAGGTGGCATCCAGGCCGAAGGTGACCGGGATCAGCAGTGACACCGCCGCGGCCGGCCCGAAGCCTGGCAGGACGCCCACCAGCATGCCCAGGACGCAGCCGAGGAGGGCAAAGAGCAGGTGTTCGGGAGTTAGGACGGTGGCGAGACCACCGAGGAGCTGGTCAAATCCCATGGGTCACAGCCCCAGTCCGGCAAGGAAGTCCAGGCTGGCCGTCGGCAGTGCGGTCCCGAGCCAGACCTCGAAGACCAGCCGGGAGGCCAGGGCCGCGCCGACCGCCACGGCGGCGGAAATCCACAGTTTTCGCTTGCTGACGAAGTGGAGGATAGTGCCCAGCTGCAGGGTCATGACGACGGTGTAGCCGAGTAGGGGGAGCAGCAGCGCGGCCAGCAGGATTGAGCCGACAATAATGCCCACCCGGGCCCAGCCCTGACGGTCCGGGAACTCGGCGACGTCGGGCTCGTCGCTGTTGTCGTCGTCGAGCAGGGACACGAGTGCTGATTCCGACTCGTGGTGCGGCGGGAGTGATTCCGTCGTGTCGCTTCCGGAGACGGCGGCGCCCGGCGCCGTCGCCAGGTCCGGCGTTCGGCGGGCGGCGACGAGCTGCAGGATCCAGAGGATGCCGGCGATGGCCATGAGCGTTCCGGCGACCGCCGGGAAGAACCCCGCCCCGACCCCGGAGCTGTTCGACAGGCCGTAGCCGGCGCCGACGACGGCGATCCCCAGGCCTCCTGCCAGGGCCGCTCCCGCGACCGTCCATTCAAGCGCCACCGGCGCTGTGAGGGTTTGCATCTTAGTGTCCGCCTCTCTGCGGCAAAATAAGTTGAGAACAAGGGTTACAAGCCTGATCCCCTAACCAACTTGCAACCTTGCACAGGATTGCATCTTCGTGAGAGAGTGTCAAGCATCACATGTTTTCCCCCGCGGACCTCAAAGGAGAGCCATCTTGAGTTTCAAAGCAGTAGTGGCCAGCAGTACGGCCCGGCTCAGTGCATCCGAGGAGCGCGTCATGAACGTGCTGCTCGGTGATGAGATGTCCGGCATCACCGCGGCTGAAGTGGCGGAACGCGCGCAGACCCACGAGTCCACTGTCGTGCGGCTGGCAAAGAAACTCGGATACCGCGGATACCCGGAGCTGCGCGGTGATCTGCGCAGGGACGAAACCCCCATGGAACACTCCCACGGACAGATCATGCGCGGAGAGTCCGGCTACGATCTCTCCGCGTTCATCGCCGACGAAATCCGGGCACTGAAGCGGTTGCCGCACTTTGTCCCGCAGGAGGACCTGGACGCTGCCGCGGGAACGCTGCACGCGTCGCGGACCGTGTACCTGTTCTCCAGGACCGACGAGAGGCCGACGCTTGATCTGCTGGCACGGCGGATGCGCCGGCTCGGCCTGACCACGGTCACGCTGGGCACAACACCAAAGGACATCGCGGAACGCTTCGCAAGCTTTGACCAAAACAGCACGCTGATCGCCATGGCCCTGCGCGAGGCACCAGGCCAGCTGGCGACGCTCGTTTCCGAGGCCGCCCGACGCGGCGGCAAGACGATCCTGATCTCGGATGTGCCCGGCTACCGCTTCCGGCCCAGCCCGGACCATCTCATCACAGCCCGCCGGGGTGACGATACGGAGTACCGCACCCAGCTCATCCCCGCGGCCCTCGCCTATGCGCTGCAGCTTGCGGTGTTCCACACCGATCCGGCCAGATACCAGGCGGCCCGGGACGGCATCGACGACCTGACCCGCCTCCTGGGGGGAGCAGACGAAATCCCGCTGCGTCCGTGAGCGCGCGTCCGTGGCGCGCGGCGCTGAGCGCCCAGGCTGTCCTCGCCCAGGCCGCGTGGGTGGGGATCCGGCTCATGATCGGCTACAGGGCCCTCGAAGCCGGGGCTGAACCCGTGTTCCTTGGTGTCGTGGCGTCCACGTTCGCGCTCCCAGCCCTCATTGCGGCGCTCCCGGCCGGCAGGCTCGCGGACAAGTTCGGCGGGACACGGATGTCGATCATCGGCCTGTTGTGCGCGGCAGCGGGGACAACGCTCATGTTCGCGGTGCCGGGCCTGCCCTTCCTTCTCGTGGCCAGCGTCATCATCGGCCTGGGGAACCTGTTGGTGATGGTGGGACAGCAGACGTTCGTGGCCCATGCCAGCAGCAAGGGATCAAGCGACAGCGCCTTCGGCACCCTCACCGCCGCCGCCTCGGTGGGCCAGTTGATCGGTCCGCCCGCAGTCACCTTGGTGGCATCCCTGGGCGGTGGCGGCGGAGCTGCGCCCAATACGGACCTCGGGCTTTTGGTGTGCATCGGCTTCAGCTTGCTGGCTACCCCGGCCTTCTTTTTCCTGCGCCGCACGGACGCGGCCCTCCGTGAGGAACGGCGGCTGGCGGTCGCGTCCCGGCCCGCAGAGGGCGGCCTCTACCGAACCCCAGGCTTGTGGCGGTCGCTCGCCGTCAGCGGTGCCGTGCTGGTCACCGTGGACTTGATGTACGCCTTTGTCCCGGTGTGGGCCACGGAGCAGGAAGTGAGTGCAACGGCTGTCGGGCTGCTCCTGGCCCTCCGCGCAGCCGTCTCCCTGATGAGCCGGGTGGGTCTCACGCGCCTCATTCACCGGTTCGGACGCAAGGTATTGCTGCTCACTTCCATTGTCACAGCCGTGGCGTCGCTGATCGCGCTCCCCCTGGTCGGACCCTATGGCGCCATTGCCGTGATGATCGGGCTGGGAATCGGCCTGGGCATTCCGCAGCCATTGACCATGGCCTGGGTTGTTGCCCTGACGCCGGCATCCCGCCACGGAGCGGCCCTCGGGCTGCGGATGACCCTGAACCGCCTCGCCCAAATCACACTGCCGATCGCCGTGGGATCGTTCGCGGCACCGTTGGGGGTCCTGGGCATCTTCTGGGCCAACGCCGCGCTGCTGGCCGGCGCCGTCGTCGTCGTCGCCGGGTCGGATGCCGGCTCAGCCACGCCTCCTCAGCCTGACTGAGGGCGGTTCCGGTCCTCAGGCCATCAGGGTGAGCACCGCGATCCGGTACCCCTCGGTTGATTCGATGAGCTGGTAACAGAAGCGCTCGGGCTGCCGGCCGCGGTAGGACCAGGTGACGTCGGCCCAGACGGTGCCCGGCGCCTCGCCCATGATGACGGTCTGCCGGCCGACGTCGTCCACTCCGGCGTACTGGCTGAAGGCGGAAGTGAAGAACTCCTCGGTCTGGCGGGAGTCGCTGACCGGAATCGACGTGCCGGGGAACAGGATGAGTGAAGGCACCGCGTACAGGCCGGCGATCGCCTTGGCGTCGCGCGCCAGCAGCGCTGCGGCGTAGCGCTCGAAAAACTCTTCTACCTTGCCCGGGGTCGCAGTCATGGCCCCAGACTACAAACTCCCCGCGCCCCGCGCACCGGCTTCTTGAACCCGGCGGGTGGGCGTCATCGGGTAAATCGGCCCTACCGTCCTGCCCGCGGGCGGTCCGATAATCGGCGTATCCACCCCTGTCCAAACTATGGAGGCGATCGACGTGTCGGTTTATACGCTGGGAATCTGGTTGGTGCACCCGGGCCGCGAGAATGATTTCGTGCAGGCGTGGCGGGATCTGGCCCGGAAGACCCAGGAGGACTTCCCGCACGCGAAGGCCGTGCTGATGCATGACCATGACGTCCGGAACCGGTTCATCAGTACCGGGCCGTGGGAATCCCTGGAACAGGTGGAGCAGTGGCGGGCGTCCGCGGTGTATACGCAGGGCATCGAGGCGATGAAGGACCTGCTGGAGCATTTCGAGCCGCACACCCTGGACGAGGCCGCGGGCATCGGCGGGGATTAGCTGCCGGATTCCCCGACCGTCAACGCCTCGAGCACCGCGGGCAGGAGCACGCCGTTCCGGCCCCAGACCGGGTCGAACACCTCCACGTACCAGGACTCGGCCAGCAGCAGGGCGAGGGTTTCGTTGGCCTCCTCGGTCCAGTCCCGGAGCTGTTCCCCGCTGACCGGGCCTTCGCTGCTGCCAAGGACCGTCACCACGGCGTCCTCCCACAGGGTCACAGGGATGGAAGCCTGGCTGGTTTCCCCGGGAGCGTGTGCCACAGTGACCAGGCCGGTCCGCGTGGACAGATCCAAGAGCGCCGACGCCGACTCCGCACTGCAGAAGCCCGTCACGTAGGCCCGCTGCGCATGTCCCTCCGCGAGGACGCCGGGCTGCGATTCCCTGGTGAAAAGGCTGTTCCGGTTCAGCTCCGCGAGCCCGCCGGCGATGACCTTCGTTTCGGCGTCGAAACCGGGGGTGAAGGTCCCCGGCTGGTACTCGCTGCGGCCTTCCAGCCAGCGCGCGGTGAGCTCGCCGGCTGCCGGGATGGTGCCGGCCTGCCGCCAGACCTCACGGTCTGCCAGGAGCCGGCCAAAGGAATCCCGTTCGGTGGTGTATCTGTCCTCTGCCATGTTTGAACGCTACGCCTTCCGCGCGGTGGCCGCCGACGGGTTCGTGGCGGACGGGGTGCCGCCTGCGGCGCCGGAGTGCTGCTGCAGCAGCAGGGCGAGGCGCTCGCAGCTCAGGCGGAGGGCCTCCAGTTCGCGCCGGCTGTATTCGTCGATGGTGCGGTGGATCAGCTCCGGGAGCTCCCCGGCTTCCTCATCCACCTCGAACTCGTGGTGCAGCGTGACCTCGGAGGACTCCTCCGCGCGGAGGATCTCCCAGCCGCCGTCGAGACGGACCAGCGGGGGTTCCAGCCCGAGCTGCCGGAAGCCGGCACGGTGGCCCGCGGCATCGAAGACCCGGTGGCAGTGGCTGGAGTTCAGCGAGCCGTTGGCCACGACAGACGTCCGTAATTCATGGGCGGCGTCGTCGCCGCTGACCCGTTCGGAGTAGACAGTGAGTCCGTCAAGGAGAGGCCAGTGCGACGAGTCGCGCAGCACGGTGAAGATGAGGTCGGCGGGGGCACCAATGGTGAGCCGGTGGGTTGTCCGGCGGGTGGTCAGCGGCAAGTCCTACACCTCCTGTGATCTGCGGGCTTGTTAAGCAATCTAAGCCAGCCGGGCGGGGCCGTGCAGATTTTTGTCCCGCGGCGTCACGGCGGGAAATCTGGGGTAACACTCGGCCTCCGCAGGGGACCTTGGCAGTCGCCGGATGAAGCCCGGTGACCCCTTGTATCCCTTGGTTTCACGGCACTTTGACCCGCCTTCCGGCGGCCCGGATAGTAACTGGCACCAGCATCACATCCGAGCCTTCCAAGGGGAGAACAATGTCCAGAACCACCCTCAAATCCGGCGTTACTGTCGCGCTCGCGGCCACCACCCTGCTGGGCCTGGCGGCCTGCTCCGACCCGGGTGCCTCGGCTGCCGGCAATGCCAGCCCCGCGGCGTCGTCGGCCACGGGCATCAAGCAGTTCAACCTCTCGCCGGAGCAGGACCGGATCACGGTCACCGTCAACAAGGAAGCTGCCGCCCTGGTGCCGGACGCGATCAAGCAGGACGGCAAACTGACCGTTGCGGTCAGTCCGTTCGCGGCCCCGCTGGCGGTCTACGCCACCGACAACAAGACTCCGGTGGGCAACGAAGTGGACCTCGCAGTCGCCCTGGCCCAGTCGCTCGGGCTGGAAGCCGACATCGTCCCGACCGCGTGGGCGGACTGGCCGCTCGGCGTCGACTCCGGCAAGTACGAGGCGGTGCTCTCCAACGTGACGGTGACGGAGGAGCGCAAGCTCAAGTTCGACTTCGCCAGCTACCGCGACGACAAGCTGGGCTTCTACGCCAAGGCCGACAGCGCCGTCAGCAAGGTGGAGACGGCCGCGGACGTGGCCGGCAAGCGCGTGATCGTGGGTTCCGGCACCAACCAGGAGTCCATCCTGCTGCGCTGGGATGAGGAGAACAAGGCCAAGGGCCTGAAGCCGGTGGAGTTCCAGTACTACGACGACGACTCCGCCTCCCAGCTGGCCATCCAGTCCGGCCGCGCGGACCTCACCTTCGGCCCGAATGCCACATCAGCCTTCAAAGCCGCCTCGGACGCCAAGACCAAGCTCGTGGGCCTGGTCGACGGCGGCTGGCCGCTGAAGGCGAACATCGCGGCCACCACGAAGAAGGGCAACGGCTTTGCTGTGGCCGCCGCGGCCGGCCTGAACCACCTGATCGCGGACGGCTCCTACGCGAAGATCCTGGACCGCTGGGGCCTCAGCTCCGAGGCCGTCACGAAGTCCGAAGTCAACCCGGCGGGCCTGCCCAAGAAGTAGCCTCCACGCAGCACCACGCCACACCAGACAAACCAGGAATCCCCGCCGGAAAGTGTCCGGCGGGGATTCCTTGTCTGCCTGATGCGTCGATTGCTCCGTACCCGCCCATATGAGCCCTCAAAACGGCGGGTACGGAGCAATCGATGGGGATGAGCGGCTGGAGATCCTCTAGAGATACTGCTCCCAGAGCGTCAGCTGGAGCCGGGTGAGGGCGGTGCCGCTGCCGTCCGTTCCGCTATGTCCCACGGCCGTGCCGGATTCCGTCTCGCTCATCGTTTAGGCCCGCGCCGTTTCAGCCGGGGATGCCGGGGTGGCTTGGGCCTCCGCGGAGCCGGGATCGGCCCCGGCGGCTCCGGGGCGGACCGGAGCGGCCAGCCCGAGATTCTCCCGGAGCGTGGTCCCGGCGTACTCGGCCGGGTACACGCCGCGTTCCTGCAGTGCGGGAACCAGGTGGTTGACGATGTCGTCCAGCCCGCTCGGGATCAGCCAGGGCGAGATGTTGAAACCGTCGACGGCGCCGGTGCGAGCGTACTCGGCCAGGCGGTCCGCGACCTCTGTGTAGGAGCCGGTGAACGTGGAGTCCCCGCGGCTGGTCTTGGCGGAGACGAACTGGCGGATGGACTGGCCCTTGTCCTTGGCCTCCGCGCGCCACTGGTCCGCCAACTGGCGGGCCTTGGCGCCGTGGAAGCCGCTGCCGCGGGTTTCGGACGTCTCCTCCACCACGGGGTCAATCTCGGGCAGCGGTCCGTCCGGGTCAAACTCCTGAAGTTCCCGGCCCCAGAACTGCTCGAGGTAGGCGATGGCCTGCTGCGGGCCGATCTGCAGGCTCCGCACCCAATCCTTTTTCGCCAGGGCCTCCTGCGGTGTGGCGGCCAGGATGAACTCGCTGGCGGGCATGATTTTGACGTCGTTGGCCCCCCGGCCCGCCTTGAGGGTGCGTTCGACGATGTCGCCGCGGAACTTCAGCGCGTCGTCGAGCTGGGGGTGCGCGGAAAAGATGACGTCCGCCTGGCGGGCGGCAAAGTCGCGGCCCTCGGGGGAATCGCCGGCCTGGAACAGGACCGGACGGTACTGGGCGCTGCGGGGCAGCCGCGGCGAGACGTCGACGGCGTAGTGCTGGCCGGTGTGCAGCGCCCGGCGGACGGCGCCGGGGGCGGCCCAGCGTTCGGCCGACGCCGAGGCGGCGATGGCGCCGTCGTCCCAGGCATCCCAGATCCGCTTGGCTGTCTCCACGAAGGCCTCGGCATGGACATAGCGGTCCGCGTGGTCGAGGTAGCCGCCGCGGCGGAAGTTGGCGCCGGTCCAGGCATTGTCCGTGGTGACGATGTTCCAGGCCGCGCGGCCGCCGGAGAGCAGGTCCAGGGAGGAGAGCCGGTGGGCCAGGTCCGCCGGATCGTTGTAGGTGGTGTTCTGGGTGGCGACCAACCCGATGTGCGTGGTGACGGCGGCCAGGGCGGCCAGGGCAGTCTGCGCGTCCGGCCGGCCGGCGACGTCGAGGGCGTGCGGGCGGCCGAGGTGCTCGCGCAGCCGCAGTCCTTCACCGAGGAAGAAAGCGGAGAACAGTCCGCGCTCGGCGGTCTGGGCGATCCGCCGGAACGATTCGAAGTCCGTCTGGGAACCGGACTCTTCCGATTTCCAGATGGTTCCTGAGTTGACGCCCTGGAAGAAGACGCCCAGCCGAAGCTGCCCGGACGGAGTGAATTCCCGGGCGGGATTCGCGGTGTGGCTCACGGTGATCTCCTTAGTTTCCTGCGTTGACGGCGTCGGCGGCCGGTGAAGCGGCCGGTGAAGCGGCCGCAGCGTAGCGGCTGGCGGGCCGGGCCAGGCCCAGCTGCTCCCGGAACGTGGTGTCGCTCTGCGCCGGTGCCAGGATTCCGCGGCGGCGCAGTTCGGGGAGGACCAGCCGGCCGAGTTCTTCAAGGTCGGTGTCCAGGACCGCCGGGTGCAGGCGGACGCCGTCGGCGGCAGCTTTTTCACCGGCAGCCGCAGGTGAAAGGAGCCCGGCGAGGAGTTCGATGAGCTCGGTGGGGGCACCGACGAAACGCGCCCGCGGGCTTTCCCACGGAGTGTGCGCGTCCAGTGCGGCGAGCCGTTCGGCCCCGCTTTGCCCGCGGGAGGCGAGGACGACGTCGAGCTCGGCAATGAGGGCCGGGGCGGTCCCGGCGCCGAACGCGGCGAGGGCTTCCCGGGTTTCCGCGAGCTCGGCGGCGAGCAGTTCCGGCGTCGGAGCGGAGACCAGGAGTCCGTCTGCAGCGCCGGCGGCGAGCTCCTCCGGTGCCAGCAATCCGGCCGGGGCCAGCACGGGTAGCTGGCCCTGGAGCGGACGCGGGATGATCGATGGACCCTTGACGGAGTAGGTCCCGCCCGCAAAATCGGCGTAGTGGAGCTTGTCCACGTCCAGGTAGCGTCCGGTGGGGACATCGCGGATCACGGCGCCGTCCTCCCAGCTGTCCCAGAGCCGGCGGCTGACCTCGATGGAATCCGCGGCTTCCTGCGCGAGCCGGTCCCTTCCGACCGGTTCACGGCCGACGGCGGCGGCGTCGGCGGTGCTGGCCGACGCGGCGACGAGCCAGCCGGCCCGTCCACCGGTGACGTAGTCAAGGCTGGCGAGCTGGGTGGAGACGTGGAACGGCTCCGTGTAGACCGTGTCCACCTCCGGGATCAGTGCGATGGAGTGCGTGATGGGCCCTGCGAAGGCTGCGCGCTGCAGGGAGTTGAGCTGTGCGGCGGCGTCCGCGGGCCGCTCGGCGTCCTCCGGTCGCGGGGCGTCACTGAACGTGGCGGCGTGGAAGCCGGCGCTTTCGGCGGCCAGGACCACGTCGCGGAGCCTGGCCGGCGTGAGCACCGCGGCCGGGGCTGTGCGGGTGGCGCGCCACGCGGCGGGGTGGCTGCCGGCGCCGTCGAGTTCGATGATTAGCAGGCCGGCGCCGTGGCCGGGCGGGCGGGTGCCGAGGGGTTCGGGGGAGATGCTCATGACACGTCCTGACGTTCGTAGGGGATCTGCTCTCCGGCTTCGACGGCGACCGGCAGGCGGTTCTCCGCCGGCGGCAGGGGGCAGGTGGCGAGGTCGGTGTAGGCGCAGGGCAGGTTCACTGCGCGGTTGAAGTCGAGCGTGACGGTGCCGTCCGGGCCGGGCGCCGCAACCGTGAGGGAGCGGTTGGCGGCATAGGTGGTCCGGCCCGACGTCGCATCGGTGAACAGCACGGACAGGGTGCCCGGGGAGTGTCCGTTGAAGGCGGTGAGGACCAGATCCTCGCCGCCCAGCCGGAACCTGAACTCGCCCGGCGCCTCGTAGACGTGTTGGATGCCCTCGACCGCGGCCCCGACAGTGGTCTGGCGCGGCTCAGCGAAGGGAACGAATATTCCCGAAACGGAATATTCGCTCGCTGGTGCATAGGCGGGTGTTCCCTGGTAGCCGGTGAGCAGCGGATTCAGCGGATGCCGCGGCCGCACAACATACCGGCCGCCGCGTTTGGCGACCTCGATCACGGTGTGCCCGGCCCCGGCGTCCTCCACGCGCAGGTTGAGGCCTTCGCGCTCGGAAATCGGCCCGAGGAGCACGGTGGCTCCGGTCCCGTCGGCGTTGAGTTCCTGACCGTCGCGGAGGACCCGCTCGCCTGCCCCCAATACCAGGCGGACCGCGTCATGCTCCACGCTCCAGGTGCCCGGCGCGCCGTCCAGCCGGGCGGGGGAGGCATCGAGCCAGTGCAGGTGGGTGACGGCGAGGAAGCCGTGCGGGTCCGCGCGCCGGCGTTCATGCGCGGCGTGCCACCCGGCCCACTCAGCGGCAAAGGAATCCGTGCTGGTGGCCGTTTCAGTGGGCGTAGACATGGGAGCTCCTGTGGCTGGTGTGGTCGGCGGCGACGCGGGCCGCGGCGTCGGGTTCGGTGCCTGTAGTGCCAGTGAGGCTGAAGCCCGGGCGGCCGGCGAAGGGGTCGCCGTCGGCCCAGAGGTCGGTCGGCGCCGCGGCCCGGACGGCCGGGATGACTTCGAGCGCAAACCGCTCCAGGATGTCCAGCTGCTGCTCGAACGGCTGCGTGGTGGGCAGGGAGATGGACTGCAGGTCGTGGCCGTAGAGCTCGTGGTAGCTGAGGATCTTGTCGATCACCTGTTCCGGGCTGCCCACCAGGGCCGGTCCTTCGGCGACGGCGTGGTCGATGTCCCGGTAGGGCGAGTTGTTACCGGGGACGTCACGGCCGGCGGTGAGTGCCTCATAGACCGGACCGAACTGGCGTTTAGCCTCCTGGGTGGTGTCCGCGATGAAAACGCCGCCGGCGCCGGCACCCGAGCCCAGGAACTGGTGCTTGGGATCGTGGCCATGGCGTTCGTACTCCGCGCGGTAGTGCTCGATCAGCACGGCGTAGTTTTCCCGCGGCTGGATCGCATTCGCGGTGAACAGCGGGTCGCCCCACTTGGCGGCCAGCGCGGCGGAGGTCAGGCTGGTCGCCGAACCGTGCCAGACGCGCGGTGCCCCGGCGAACGGTCGCGGTGTGGTGGTGGTCGGCTCGGTCAGCGGCGGGCGGAACCTTCCGGACCAGGTGACGTTCTCCTCGCTCCAGAGCCGCCGGAGCAGCCCGTATTTCTCGGCCAGGAGGTCCCATTGATCGTCCAGATCCAGACCGAACAGCGGGTACTGCAGCACCTCGTTGCCTTTGCCGATCACGAGTTCCAGCCGGCCGCGGCTGAGCTGGTCGATCGTGGCGTAATCCTCCGCAACCCGCACCGGGTCCAGCACGGACAGCACGGTCACCCCGCTCTGCAGCCTGATCCGGCTGGTCACCGCGGCGATGGCCGCGAGTACGGTGGTGGGGGAGGAGGAGATGAACTCGCCGGCGTGCCGTTCCCCGACGGAGAAGCTGTCGTAGCCGAGCTCCTCGGCGCGCTGCGCCGTTCTGACCACCTGGTTGAGCCGGTCGGCGGTGGAGACGATCTCCCCGGTCACGGGGTTCTTCAGGTGCGGAATGATGTCCAGGACCTGGAACCTCACGGTGTTTTCCCTTCCCGGGCGGGCCCGAAGTTCGCCTCGGTGACCGTCTTCGCCTCCGCGAGGGCTTCCTCGGAGAGGCCCCAGCGCTCCAGGACCTTGCCGTAGGAGCCGTCCTTGATGGCCGAGTTCAGTGCGTCGGTGATGGCGGGGGCCAGACCGTTGCCCTTGAGTGTGGTCGCGGCCACGAGGGTCTCGGACGGCCAGCCGGCGTTGACCTTGCCCACCACCTTCAGGTCGTCGCGGGTGTTCTCGCGGTACGTCACGGAGGGGAAGGGGGCGATGTTCAGGTCGGTGCGGCCGGAGGACAGCGCCAGGATGGTGTCGGCATCGGACGAGTAGTACTGCAGCACCGCGGGGGCCTTGCCCTTGGCCTCGAGTTCCTTGTTCCAGGCGATCAGGATCTTCTCCTGGTTGGTGCCTGAGCCGACGGAGATCTTCAGCCCGGAGATGTCGTCGGAGCCTTTGATGCCGTAGCTGGAGGTCTTCTTCGCCTCGAAGCCCATGTACGCGGCCCGGTAGCTGGAGAAATCGAACAGCTTCACGCGGGCGGCATTGATGCCGACATTGGAGAACACGGCCTCGAAGTCGCCGGACTGGGTCTTCAGCGGCCAGTTCTCCCAGGATGTCACCTGGACGTCCAGCTCCAGGCCCAGCTTGTCCGCGACCAGCTGGGCGATGTCCAGTTCGACGCCGATCGGCGTCTTGTCGTCGCTGGCGTGGAAGGACAGCGGGATGGAGCCCGCGGTGGTGGCCACCGTCAGCTTGCCGTCCTTGTTGATCAACTCGGGGACGTTCGCGGCCAGGGCCGGGTCCTTCTGCGCGCGGATTCGTTGCTGGTCCGGCGAGGTGTTGTAGACGACGCCGTTCCTGGCCGCCGTCGTGGCCGGCTGCGCACCGGCCGCCGCGGCGCCCGGATCGGAGCAGCCGCTGAGCGCCAGGGTCCCGGAAAGTGCTCCAAGAAGGGCGACGGCGGGAAGTCCCGCGAGGCGGCGGAAACTGGGTGTGCGGGTGATGCGAGTAGCCATGGGGGGTCCTTAGATGTGGAAAGCGGGTTCGATCACCTTGGAGAAGAAGCTGCGGGTGCGTTCTTCGCGCGGGTTGGTGAAGATGTCCTGGGGGCTGCCTTGTTCCACGATCTGGCCGTCGTCCATAAAGATCACGGTGTCTGCGACGTCGCGGGCGAAGCCCATCTCGTGGGTGACGATGATGAGGGTGGTGCCCGAGGTGGCGAGCTCGCGGATGACGTCGAGGACCTCGTTGACGAGCTCCGGGTCCAGGGCCGAGGTGGGCTCATCAAAGAGCAGGATCTTGGGGTCCAGGGCCAGCGCCCGGGCGATCGCCACCCGCTGCTGCTGGCCGCCCGAGAGCTGGCGGGGGTAGGCGCCGGCGCGGTCCTTCAGCCCCACCCGGTCCAGGAGTTCGAGGCCCCGCTCCCGCGCCTCCGCCTTGGTGAGGCGCGGCTTTCCGGAACGCGGCGCGACGACGGGCGCCTCCACCACGTTTTCCAGGGCCGTGAGGTGCGGGAAAAGGTTGAAGTTCTGGAACACCATGCCGATTTCCGTGCGCTGCTTGAGGACGTCCCTTTCGCGCAACTCGTGGAGCGTGCTGCCGCGGACCTCATAGCCCACCAGCGTCCCGTCGATGGCGATGAAGCCGCCGTCGACCTTTTCCAGGTGGTTGATGGTGCGCAGCAGGGTGGACTTGCCTGAACCGGAGGGACCGACGATCACGGCCACGCCGCCGGGCTCCACCGTCAGCGTGATGCCTTTGAGGACGTCGGCGGCGCCGAAGGACTTGCGGACCTTCGTGATCTCCACGAGCCCGCGGGTGGGACCGGCGCCGGCGGCAGTGGCGCCGGCGGCGGGGAGTTCGGTGGCAAGGGTGCTCATCGGGTGACCTTCGCTGAGTTGTCGGCAGACAGGGCGTGGGTGGACAGGAACTTGCGGGCCTTCTGCAGCGGCGTCAGGGGCAGCGTGCGGACGGCGCCCTTGGAGTAATGCCGTTCGATGTAGTACTGGAAGACGCTCAGCACCGAGGTGATGGCGATGTACCAGAGGGTCGCCACGAGCAGCAGCGGCAGGACCTGCTGGGTCCGGTTGTAGATGACCTGCACGGTGTAGAAAAGCTCGGAGTAGGCCAGCACGTAGACGATCGAGGTGCCCTTCACCAGGCCGATGATCTCGTTGAAGGCCGTGGGCAGGATGGCCCGCATGGCCTGCGGCAGGACGATCCTGGTGGAACGCCGCCAGGCCGGTATGCCGAGCGCCGCGGCGGCTTCCAGCTGGCCCTGGTCCACGGAGAGGATGCCGCCGCGGATGATCTCGGCCGAATACGCCGCCTGGTTCAGGGTCAGGCCGAGCACCGCCGCCGCGAACTGGCTGATCAGCGTGGTGGTCTGGATCTCGAAGAACCGGACATCGGTGAACGGGATGCCGAGGCTGATCTTCTCGTACAGGTACCCCAGGTTGTACCAGAGCAGCATCTGCACCAGCAGCGGGGTGGAGCGGAAGATCCACGAGAAGGTCCAGGACACGGAGACCAGCAGGGGCGACGCGGATAGCCGCATCAGGGCCAGGATGAAGCCCAGCACGAAGCCGAGGATGCCGGAGATCGCTGTCAGTTTGAGGGTTTCCAGCAGGCCGTTCAGGATCGACTTCGCCGTGAACCACTGCGCCACGATGCCCCACTCCCAGCGCGGGTTGGTCGCCAGCGACCAGGCGATGCCGGCGACGCCGAGGGCCACCACCACGGTGCCGACCCAGCGCCAGGGATGGCGGGCAGGGATGACGCGGTAGTCGGCGTAGTCCGTGGCGGGGCCGCGGTGTCCCGGAAGCGGCCCGCCGTCGGCCGCCGGCGTCGCGGCAGCCGGAACGGCCGTGGCCGCGGACGGCCCTGCGGCAGTGTTGTCGTCATGGGTTTGGGCTGTGCCGCCGGCAGACGCCGGCTCGGGTGCGGACTGCGCCACCTTGGTTGTTGTCGAACTCATGCGCCACCTCGCTTCTTCCAGTTGCTTCGTAGGGGGTCGGGATTTCTGCAAATCTAGGGGCGCGCCAGAGGCCCGGCAAGGCCGGATGTTGCATTCGGTCACGGGGCTTCTTGCGGCGTCATGAGTCGCTTTTTTGCACTGTTTGACGCCCCGTGACGTGCGGTGAACAGCCGTGACCGACGCCTCGACCGGCGCCTTGCGGCTTGCCTAGCATGGGGCCCTGAAGCACCCGAAAGCGCCATCCCGAGAAGGAGTCCCATGCCAGCGAAAGCCCCCACAGTGGTCTTTGTTGGCGGCGGTCCCCGCACGGCCGG
Source organism: Arthrobacter sp. YAF17 (assembly GCF_052113365.1). Taxonomy (NCBI): domain Bacteria; kingdom Bacillati; phylum Actinomycetota; class Actinomycetes; order Micrococcales; family Micrococcaceae; genus Arthrobacter; species Arthrobacter sp. YAF17. Next base: position 19,110 of record NZ_JBFRDB010000035.1, read on the forward strand.
CATCCTGGAGCGCCTCGCCGCCAACAGGCCCGGACTCCTCGACGGGCCCTTGGACATCCACGTGGTCGAGCCGCACACCGCGGGCTCCGGCCGGATCTGGCGCTACGACCAGCACCCCGGCCTCATGCTCAACTCGGCCGCCGCGGACGTCACCATGTTCACCGACGAGTCAGTGACCTGCGAAGGTCCCGTGGCAGCCGGCCCGGGCCTGGCCGACTGGGCCGCCGGTGTCCTGGCCGGCTCCATCACGGACGTCCCGGAGCTTCCGTCGGAGTTGCGGTGCCAGCTGGAAGAACTCACAGCCACCACGTTCCCCACCCGGCAGCTCCAAAGCCTGTACCTGGAATGGTTTTTCCGGCGCGCTGTCGCACAGCTTGCTCCGGATGCCACAGTCACCGTCCACCAGGACACCGCTGTTGCGATCGAACAGGTCCCGCCCACGCCGGGACAGCACGACGACGGCCCGCACCACGACGACGGCCGGCACCTCGTGCGGCTGGCCGGCGGCGCGGCGCTGCAGGCCGACGTCGTGGTTTCCGCGGTGGGGCATACAGACTCGCTGCCCGATGCGGCGTCGGCGGCGTGGGCCGACTTCGCCGCCCGGCACGGTGGCTTTCATGCGGCGCCCAGCTACACCACCGACGTCGACTATTCGGCGATCGCCCCGGGCCAGGACGTGATTGTCTCCGGCATGGGCCTGGCGTTCGTGGACCTCCTGGTCCTGCTCATGGAGGGCCGGGGCGGACGCTTCGAGGACACCCCCGACGGCGGCCTGGAATACGTGCCGTCCGGCGCCGAACCACAAATCTGGGCGGGATCCCGGCGTGGTGTGCCGTACCACTCGAAGATTTCTTCGCAGTTGCGCGGCGAACCGGCCGGCGCGCCGCGCTTCTTCACCGCGGGCGCTGTTGACGCCCTCTTGGCCGAGCACGGCGAGCTTGATTTCCGCACCCAGCTCTGGCCCTTGATCGCCAAAGACGCAGGCTACGGCTATTACCGCGAGCTGTTCACCGGCTACCCCCAGCGGACCGGCATGGACTGGTCCGACTTCGCCGGGCGCTTCGCCGCCGTCGACTGGTACAGCCCGGAGCGTGTCCGGCTGGTGGCCGAAGCGGTCCCGGACAAGGAACTGCACCTGGACCTCGAACAGCTGGACCATCCCTTCGCCGGCCGGGAACTGGGCGGGCTGCCCGCGGTCCAGTTCGCGGTCACGTCCTACATCGAGAACGACCTCCGGCTGCGCACCGGACCGGACCATTCGGAGACCCTGGGCCTCTTCACGGCACTGCTCAAGGTCTACATGGAGCTGGGCCGGCTGGTGCCGCCGGAGCGTCTCAACTCCCGTTCGCAGCAGACCGTCCACGGCTGGTGGCACGGGTTCTTCAGCTTTGTCGACTCCGGGCCGCCGCCGCGTCGGCTCCGCGAGATGCTGGCCCTGCACCGGGCCGGGGTCCTGCGGTTCATCGGCCCCGGGCTGACGATCGCCGCGGACGAGGCTTCGGGCCGGTTCGTCGCTACCTCGGCCCAGGCCGGGGTCACGGTTCACGCCGCCGCGCTGATCGAGGCCCGCCTCCCGGCGCCCTCTGTGGCCCGGTCGGCCAACCCGCTGCTGCGCCAGCTGCACCGCTCCGGCCTGGGCGCCGAGCAGCAGCACCTCAGCGCCGAAGGCCTGCACTCCACCGGGCGGCTGCTCGTCTCGGACCGCAACGAGCTCCTCAGTCCGGTCGGGGAACCGAGCCGCCGCCTGTTCGGCGTCGGGCCCGGAACGTCCGGCTGGGGAGCGGGGGCCTTTGCCAGGCCCGGCACCAACGCGGCTCCCTTCCGGGAAAACGACGCCCTGGCCCGGCGCATCCTGACCGTCCTGGCCGGGCAGGGCGGGCTGGCCGGGCAGGGCGGGCTGGCMGGGCAGGGCGGCTCTTCGAGGCATCCTGAGTCCGCAGCAGACAATCCGACGCCCGCCACCAGCCAGGGAAAGGCCTGACATGAACCAACAAACCGTCCCGGCTCCGGCACCGCCCGGTTCGGCCCTGAACCCTGCGGCGCTCACGGTGCTGGACCTGCCCATGGACGACCCGCGGGTCCGGCCGCTCCTGGACGAACTGGCCGTGGAATATGAAACCCGCTATGCGGGCCTCTTCGGCCGGGGCGCGGCTGCCGAGGAGCTCAACCGCTACCCGGCCGGGGAATTCAGGGCACCGGACGGCGCGCTGCTGATCATCCAGGAGAACGGCGTGTCCGTCGCCGGCGGGGCGTTCCGCAGGCACGGTCCCGCTACGGCCGAGTTCAAACGGATCTGGACCCACTCAGCGCACCGCCGCCGCGGCCTGGCCCGCTTTGTCCTCGCGGAACTCGAGGCGTTGGCGGCCCGGCGCGGTTACCGGCACGTGTACCTGACCACCGGGCCGCGGCAGCCCGAGGCGAAGCATCTCTACCTCAATACGGGGTACGCGGCCCAGTTTGACCTGTCCGCCGACCCCGAAAGCATCGGACCGCTGGCGTTCACCAAGGACCTCCCGCCTCTGCCCTCCCGGTAATCCACCAACGCGGGGTCACTTAGCGCCGATCCGGGGCCCGCAGAATCATACGGTCGTTGCAACATCTGATTTTTTGGAGGTTGCCATGCCGAGTGGTTTTCGGGCGCCGGATGCGCTGAAGGATGAGTTCTTTTCGCTTCTGCGGCAGGGGGTGTCGGTCAAGGAAGCCTCTGCCCGGATT
>NZ_JBFRDB010000036.1:0-20902 GCF_052113365.1 Arthrobacter sp. YAF17
CGCCGAGGACCTCGAGATCATCGCCGACAAACTCAACAACCGGCCCCGTCCCACGCTCAACCTCGAGACCCCCAAACAACGCATGCGCCAACTCATTGCCACCGCGGCCTAAACCCAGTTGTTGCAACGACCAATTGACTTTGAGCCCCGTTTATGGGCCGGAAGTGACCCCGCGTTGCCGGTTAACCGGCGGCAGGGACGGACAGTGTCACCATGATGGCGGCGTGGTCCGTCCCGGGCACCCTGTGCACCGCATAGCCTGCGTTGCGCACGGACGGGCTGGTCACGATGTGGTCGATCGTGATGCCGGGAAGTAACAGGCCGTCCATGGGCCAGGTGGGGATCAGGCGTGAGCCCTGCGCCATCCCCACGTCCACCACCTTCCGGCCGTCACCCTGCAGGAGCTGCCTGAACTCTGCGTGGTCGTAGCTGGCATTGAAGTCACCGGCCAGCACCTCATTTCCCGGCCGGGAAACCACCTGGCCGAGCGCGGCGAGGTCGCTGCGCCACTTCGGCAAGCCCACCCCCACGGGAGCACGCGTGTGGACGTTCGTCAGCTCGACGACGGCCCGCTTCCCCTCGGACTCGGCGGTGAGCCGGATGAGCGGCATCGAAAAATGGGAGTCGGGCACTGTCCCGGTGCGCTCCAACTTGTGGACCGAGTAGACAGCATTCCCGGCGGCGCGGCCCGCGGGGGCGCTGATCCTGTTGGGGAGCAGCCCGGCCAGTCCGGCATCGCCAAGCCGGTCTTCGAGGGCCTGGGTGTATTCCTGAATCGTCAGCAGGGTAATGCCGTTCTCGCGGACCAGCCGGACGATTTCCGCCGCGTCCGCTCTGCCGAGTTTGGCGTTGAGGCTCATCACCCGGAGCTCCAGGGTGCCCTGGGCCTTTCCTTCCCCGGCGTCCGCCTCAGCCTGGCCGTAGTCCAGCGGGACCAGCCAGAAGAGCTGCACGGCCACGAGTCCCGCCGCGGCGCCCGCCATCCACCGCCGGCGGCCCAGCACGGCGAACAACAGGGAGACGCTGGCGGGCAGCACCAGCCACGGGGTGAAGGACACCAGCTGGACAACGGTGGTGGGCCATTCCCGCGGCACGGCACGGAACACGGAGACCACCACGACGGGGGCTGCGGCCACCCCTGCCATCACCCGCCAACCGGCGGCCGCGGGCCGCACGGGTGTCCCTGGGGCAGCGTGGCCCCGGTCCCGGAACATCATGGGACCCAGTGTAGGCATTGCGGACCGATTCCACTTGTTAGACTTCTACTACCAGCTTTGACCCGGCCATCACCGGTGAGCTTCCGGAAGAACGCCCCGGCGCAACGATTGCCTTGTAACTCAGCACGCGCCAGGGCCGGTAGAACCGGACGGGTAAGCCCGTCACAGCAGTTAATGAGCGGCCGGTGCAGGTGCAGCTTCTTTTCCCAAAGAAGCGGGACGGTGCCGGTAAGTGAGGTGGTACCGCGGTGCCGGTGTTGTCGAAAGACAGTGCAGGGGCCGTCCTCGCATCCTGAATGAACCCATTTGTTCACCAGCTCAAACCAGGATGTCGAGATGACTTACTACCCGAAGGCTTCCGCCGCACCTTCCGGCGCCGGCGCCCATTCCTCCGCTTCCAACACAGGTTCCAACGCCGCAGGCGTCTCCGCCTCCGTGAGGTTCCCGGAGATCGAAGAGCGCATCCTCAAGTACTGGGATGAGGACGGCACGTTCCAGGCCAGCATCGACCAGCGTGATGCCGGCCAAGATGGGTCCAACGAATTCGTCTTCTACGACGGCCCGCCCTTCGCCAACGGCCTGCCGCACTACGGCCACCTGCTGACCGGCTACGCCAAGGACCTCGTGGGCCGCTACCAGACCCAGCGCGGCCGCCGGGTTGAGCGCCGCTTCGGCTGGGACACCCACGGGCTGCCCGCCGAGCTGGAAGCCATGAAGCAGCTCGGCATGACGGACAAGACCCAGATCGAAGCCATGGGCATCGACAAGTTCAACGACGCCTGCCGTGCCTCGGTCATGAAGTACGCCGACGAATGGAAGAGCTACGTCACCCGCCAGGCGCGCTGGGTCGATTTCGAGAACGACTACAAGACGCTCAACGTCGAGTACATGGAGTCCGTGCTCTGGGCCTTCAAGCAGCTGCACGAGAAGGGCCTGACCTACAACGGCTACCGGGTGCTGCCGTACTGCTGGAAGGACGAGACGCCGCTGTCCAACCATGAACTGCGCATGGATGACGACGTTTACAAGAACCGCCAGGACCAGACCGTCACGGTCACGTTCCCGATCACGGCGGGGGAGTCGGAGCTTTCCCGGCAGCTCGCCGGCGTTCAGGCGCTCGCCTGGACCACGACGCCCTGGACGCTGCCCACCAACCTGGCGCTCGCCGTCGGGCCCGCCATCAACTACGTCGTCCTGCCCGCCGGCCCGCACGGCATCAAGGCCGCGTCGGCCGAGGCTCCCGTCGCCGGCAGTTTCCTGCTGGCCGCGGAGCTGCTGGGCGCCTACGCCAAGGACTTCGGTTACGGCGACGGTGCCGAGGGCGTCGCGGCGGCCGAAGCCGCCGTTACGTCCAGCCACACCGGCGCCGAACTCGAGGGTCTGAGCTATGAGCCGCTTTGGGACTACTTCTCCGACGCCGAGAAGTTCGGCACCGAGAACGCCTGGCGCTTCCTGGTTGCCGACTACGTCACCACCACCGACGGCACCGGCATCGTGCACCAGGCCCCGGCCTACGGTGAAGACGACCAGAAGGTCTGTGAAGAGGCCGGCATCCCCGTCGTCCTCTCCGTGGACGAGGGCGCGAAATTCCTGCCGCTGTTTGGCCACGGCGACCTCGCCGAGATCGCCGGACTCCAGGTCTTCGACGCGAACAAGCCCATCACCCAGGTGCTCCGCGCCCAGGGCCGCCTGGTCCGCCAGGCCAGCTACGAGCACAGCTACCCGCACTGCTGGCGTTGCCGCAACCCGCTGATCTACCGCGCGGTGTCCTCCTGGTACGTGGAGGTGACCAAGTTCAAGGACCGCATGTCCGAGCTCAACCAGGACATCAACTGGATCCCGGGGAACGTCAAGGACGGCCAGTTCGGCAAGTGGCTCGCCAACGCCCGCGACTGGTCCATCAGCCGCAACCGCTACTGGGGCAGCCCCATCCCGGTCTGGCAGTCCACGGACCCGGACTACCCGCGCACCGACGTTTACGGCTCCCTGGCGGAGATCGAGGCCGACTTCGGCCGCCTGCCGCTGAACAAGGCCGGCGAGGTGGACCTGCACCGGCCGTTCATCGACGAACTGACCCGCCCGAACCCGGACGACCCCCGCACCCCGGAGGAGGGTCAGTCCGTGATGCGCCGCGTCGAGGACGTCCTGGACGTCTGGTTCGACTCCGGCTCCATGCCCTACGGCCAGGTCCACTACCCGTTCCAGAACGAGGAATGGTTCGACACGCACAACCCGGCGGACTTCATCGTCGAGTACATCGGCCAGACCCGCGGCTGGTTCTACATGCTGCACATCCTCTCCACCGCGCTGTTCGACCGCCCCGCCTTCCGCAACGTCATCAGCCACGGCATTGTCCTCGGCTCCGACGGGCAGAAGATGTCCAAGAGCTTGCGCAACTACCCCGACGTCTCCGAGGTCCTGGACCGCGACGGCTCCGACGCGATGCGTTGGTTCCTGATGTCCAGCCCCATCCTGCGCGGCGGCAACCTCGTGGTCACCGAGCAGGGCATCCGCGACGGCGTCCGCCAGGTCATCCTGCCGCTGTGGAACGTGTACAGCTTCTTCACGCTCTACACGAACGCCGCTGCAGGTGGTGCGGGGTACGACGCGAAGCTCCGCTACGACGGCTACGCCGACACCCTGGACCAGTACCTCATGGCCAACACCGGGGACCTCGTCCGGAACATGACCGCGCAGCTGGACAGCTACGATATCTCCGGCGCCTGCGACGAGCTGCGCAGCTACCTGGACATGCTCACCAACTGGTACGTCCGCCGCAGCCGCCAGCGCTTCTTCGACGAGAGCGTGGACGCCTTCGACGCGCTCTACACGGCGCTGGAAACGGTCTCCCGGGTCGCGGCGTCCCTGCTGCCGCTGGTCTCCGAGGAGATCTGGCGCGGCCTGACCGGCGGGCGCTCCGTGCACCTGGCCGACTGGCCGGACGCGGACCTGTTCCCGGCCAACCCGGGGCTCGTCGAGGCCATGGACCGGATCCAGCAGATCTGCTCCACCGGTTCCTCGCTGCGCAAGGCAGCGAACCTGCGCGTGCGCCTGCCCCTGCAGGAACTCACCGTCGTGGCACCCGGCGCGGACACGCTGGACGGCTTCGCCACCGTCGTCGCCGATGAACTGAACCTGCGCTCCGTCCGCCTGCTCGACGCCGAGAGCGCCTCCCCGGAGGAGTTCGGCATCGAACAGAAGCTCGTGGTCAACGCCCGGGCCGCGGGCCCGCGCCTGGGCAAGAACGTCCAGCAGGCCATCAAGGGCTCCAAATCCGGTGACTGGAGCGTCGACGAAGCCGGCGTGGTCACCGCGGGCGGCCTCGCCCTCGAGCCGCAGGAATACACCCTGGAAACCGTCGTGGCGGAAGCCGCCGAAGGTGAAGGCTCGCGCGCCGCGGCCGTTCTTCCGGGCGGTGGCTTCGTGGTGCTCAACACCGAGGTCACGCCTGAACTCGAAGCCGAGGGCATCGCCCGCGACATGGTCCGCGCCATCCAGCAGGCCCGCAAGGACGCCGGGTTGAACGTGAGCGACCGGATCCGGACAAACGTCACCGCCACGATGGACATTGTCGACGCGGTAAAGGCCCACGAAAACCTTGTGGTCACCGAAACCCTCACCATGGAGCTCGGCTTGTCCTCCAACGGAGACGGTACTGACCTGCAGATCACCGTGGAAAAGATAGGGGCCTGAATCATGACCGACGAATTTTCCGTAGAGAGCGTCTACGCCGAACTGCTGGGCCGGGCGCCGGAAAACAAGATGGAGCCCCGGCTTGCCCCGCTGCACCGGGCGATGGACATCCTGGGGGAGCCGAACAAGGCATTCCCGATCATCCACGTCACCGGCACCAACGGGAAGACCTCCACCGCCCGGATGATCGAGGCCGGGCTGCGCGCTCACGGGCTGAGCACCGGGCGGTACACGAGCCCGCACCTGTCCAAAGTCACCGAACGGATCAGCATCGACGGCGCCCCGGTGCCGGATGAGACCTTCGTCCGGATCTGGGACGAGATCCGCCCCTACCTGGCCATTGTGGACGGCGAACTCGAAGCCGAGGGCCAGCCCCGGCTGACCTACTTCGAGTGCCTCACCATCCTCGGCTTCGCGGTCTTCGCCGACCAGCCGGTCAACGTCGCCGTCATCGAAGTGGGCCTCGGCGGCATCACCGACGCAACCAACGTCGGCGACGGCCAGGTCTTCGTGGTCACGCCGATCTCGCTGGACCACACCGAGCTGCTGGGCGACACCACGGAGGAGATCGCGTACGAAAAGGCCGGCATCATCAAGCCCGGCGGCTTCCTGGTCAGCGCCGCGCAGCCCCGTGACGCGGCCCAGGTGCTGTTGGAAAAGGCCAAGGAAACCAACGTCCCCTTCCGCTTCGAAGGCGTCGAGTTCGGCGTCGAATCCCGCACCGTCGCCGTCGGCGGCCAGATGGTCACCATCCAGGGCATCGCGGGCCGCTACGAGGACCTGCTGGTCCCGCTGCACGGCGCGCACCAGGCGGAGAACGCCGCCGTCGCGATCGCCGCGCTGGAGGCCTTCTTCGGCGCTGAAAAGGCGCTCGACGCCGAGATCGTCCAGGAGGCCTTCGCCTCGGTCACCTCGCCCGGCCGCCTCGAGGTGCTGCGCACTGCGCCGACCATCATCGTCGACGCCGCGCACAACCCCGAAGGCATCCGGGTCTCCGCCGAGGCCATCCACGAGGCCTTCAGCTTCACCAAGCTCGTGGTGGTAGTGGGCGTGCTGCGGGAAAAGGACGCCGAGGAGATCCTCCGCCAGCTCAAGGAATCCCTGGGCGACCTGGCTGCCGAGTACTGCTTCACGCAGTCCAACTCGCCCCGCGCTGTGCCGGCCGAGGACCTCGCGGAACTCGCCGAGGAACTCGGCTTCGGCGAGGACAACATCCACGTCGCCGAGAAGCTCGACGACGCCCTCGAATGGGCGGTGGAACGTGCCGAATCCAACGACGACCTCGCCGGCGGCGTCCTTGTCACCGGGTCCATCACGCTCGTCGCGGACGCCCGGATCCTGCTCGGAAAGGCGGACGCCTAGACCATGGCGAAACTCACCAAGGCCCAGCGCGAATGGCGCCCGGGCATGCCCAAGAAGCGCCGCTCCACCAAGGTCATGTTTGCCTCCACCGTGCTGCTGCTGGAGGCCTTTGTGGTGCTCTTCGGCACCCTCACCGTCTTCGGGCTGCGGCGGGACGAGTTCCCGCCGGTCCTGATCTTTTCGGTGGGGATCGGGCTGTGCCTCGTGTATGTCTTCACCTGCGCGGTCCTCTCCAAGCCGTGGGGAGTGGCGCTGGGCTGGATCCTGCAGATCGTGCTGATCCTTACCGGCATCCTGGAACCGGCGATGTTCGTGGTCGGCGGACTCTTCGCGGTGGCCTGGTGGTACGGGATCCGCACCGGCATCCGGATTGACCGCGAGTCCGCGCAGCGCGAACGGGAGCAGACCGCCTGGGACGCGGCCCACCCCGAAGAGCAAAGCAACTAGACTTGTTTCCGAATCCCACCCCAACACATTGGAGCAGCTGTGAGCATTGAGCGCACCCTGGTACTGATCAAGCCCGACGGCGTCACCCGCAACCTGACGGGCGGCATCATCGCCCGCATCGAAGCCAAGGGCTACACCCTGTCCGAGCTCAAGAAGGTCGACGCGAGCCGCGAACTGCTGGAGCAGCACTACGAGGAGCACGTGGGCAAGCCGTTCTACGAGCCGCTCGTCGAATTCATGCTCAGCGGCCCCGTTGTCGCCGCGATCTTCGAGGGCCACCGCGTGATCGAGGGCTTCCGCTCGCTTGCGGGCACCACGGACCCGACGACGGCGGCTCCCGGCACCATCCGCGGCGACTTCGGCCGCGACTGGGGCCTGAAGGTGCAGCAGAACCTGGTCCACGGCTCGGACTCCGTCGAGTCCGCGGAACGCGAGATCAAGATCTGGTTCCAGGACTAAGCTCCGGGACCGACCGACCGCCTCACCGAGGTGACAGTAAAGGCCAATGTTCATCGCGAACATTGGCCTTATCTGTCACCTCGCGGCGGTGATCCGGGGTTCCTCCGCCTAGTAGCCGGAGGTCCCGATGAAGACCTGGATGAAGGCGAAGAAGATGGTGGCGATCACGGCGACGTAGAGCAGGGCCGTGATGATCCAGCCGGAGTCGCCCAGGATCCTGGTCGGCCCCTCGGGCAGCCGGATCACGCCGTGGGACACATTGCGGACCGTGACCCAGACGAACAGCGGAATCATCGCTGCCCACACAACCATGCAGAACGGGCAGAGGATGTGGATGGAATACAGCGCCTGCGACCAGAGCCACACCACGAACGCGAAGCCCAGGGTCACGCCGGCCTGCAGGCCCAGCCAGTACCAGCGGGCAAACCTGGCGCCGGCCAGCAGGCCCATCGCGGTGGTGATGATGACGGCAAAGGCCACGATGCCGATGAACATGTTGGGGAAACCGAACACCGAACTCTGTGGCGTCTGCATGACCTGGCCGCAGGAGATCCACGGGTTCACATCGCACACGGTCACGTGGCCGGGGTCCTTGAGGACCTCCAGTTTCTCCAGCACCAGGATCCCGGAGGCAAGCCAGCCGACGACGCCGGTGATCAGCAGGAGCCACGCGAACGGGCGGTCGCGGGTCATCAGGGGGAGCGGCCGTTCCGCAACAGGCGTGCTGGAGCCTTGCTGCTGCGCGGCTGCCTCGCCGGTGGCACTGGAGATGCTGGGCATGGAATCAAAGTCCTTCGGGTCGGTGCAACTGGTCCGATTCTATCGCCGGAGACTGGGGGAAGTCCGGGAAGGCTGGTGCCGTCCAGAGTGATTCGGACCGGGCCGCGGTCCGGATGTCTGCTTACGCCTGCTTTGACGGCTCCTGTGAGACAATGATCGTGGCTGGAACCCGATCCACATCCGGGTCCCGGTCCGGCGACTTTGTTCCCAAGACCGCCAATGATGAGCAGGGAGCTACGGATCCTCTGATCCCGGCTGTCCCGCAATGCCATTGGACGGCACCTGGTTGTGGCGTGTAGATCAACGGGTTTCAGAACAATTCCGCCGGCCCTCCAGGGCTGCCGCACCCCACTGCCGGTGCGAACCTGAGGGTATCCAATTGACTTCTGTCAATGCCTGCGGGTGTTGACAAATAATTGCCCCAACGGGTGCCGGATGTGGCGGCATTCAGGGGCAGGAGTGTCGCCACATATGGATAATGACCAGGTTGTAACGGGAAACGAAGACTCTGCCGTTGCCAATGCAGCACCGGAATCAGCTGAAGAGGCTGTAGCCACCCCGCCGAAGCGGCCGGTCCGGGCCCGCCGCAAGGCACTGCCCAAGAAGGAAGCCCCCGAGGCCGCGGAAGCAGCAGAGCCCGCAGCAGTTTCCGCCGTGGCCGCAGAGGCTCCCGCTGAGGAGACCGAAGCCAAGGCCAAGGCGCCTGCACGCCGCTCCCGCGCCCGCAAAGTGGCCGAACCGGCCGAACCCCTGCCGGCCTTCGCCGCTGAAGCCGCAGCAGAGCCGGCGGCCGCCACGGCCGAGGCGCCGGCAGCAGAGGCTGCCGAAGTGCCGGTCGAAAAGCCTGTCCRCCGCCGCGCCAGCCGCGCCAAGGCCCCCGCCCCCGTCTCTGAAGCACCAGCCGCTGAAGTGCCGGCAACGGAGGCGCCCGTCGCTGAAGCCCCGGCCGCCGGGGCCACGGCAGAGGAAGCAACCACGGAAACGCCGGAAGCCGCCGCTGCCCCGGCTGAGCAGGCCGCCACCGCAGCCGAAGCATCTGCAACCGAAGCATCTGCCGCAGACGCCCCGGCCGCAGCCTCCTCGCTCTTCCTGGAGCCGGGCGCCGTCACCTCGATGATTTTCCAGGCACCTGACCTGACCGCCGTCGTGCGTCCGGCTCCGGCCGCAGCGGCGGCCGCCGCAGAAGCTGATGAAGAAGAGGGCGAGGAAGGCGAAGGCGACGACGCCGGAAGCCGCCGTCGCCGCCGCAGCCGCGGGCGCCGGGGACGCAGCAGCCGCACCGGCGGTGAGTCCGAGACCGAGACCGAGGGCGAGGGCATCTCGGAAGAAACAGAAGAGGGCTCCGAGGGGACGCTCGAAGACGGCGTGACCTCCCGGCGCCGTCGCCGGCGCCGCCGTGGCGACCAGGACCTCGAACTGACCGGCGGGGGAGACGACGATCCGCCCAACACGGTCACCCGGGTCCGTGCGCCCCGTGCCGCCACCGAGGCGCCGGTCAACAACCGCGTCACGTCCCTCAAGGGCTCCACGCGGCTTGAGGCGAAGAAGCAGCGCCGCCGCGAATCCCGCGACACCGGACGCCGCCGCACCGTCATCACCGAGGCCGAGTTCCTGGCCCGGCGCGAATCCGTGGACCGCCAGATGATCGTCCGCCAGCGCGACGACAGAATCCAGATCGGCGTCCTCGAGGACGGCGTCCTGGCCGAGCACTTCGTGTCCAAGACCCAGCAGGATTCCCTGATCGGCAACGTCTACCTGGGCAAGGTCCAGAACGTGCTGCCGTCGATGGAAGCCGCCTTCGTCGACATCGGACGCGGCCGCAATGCCGTGCTCTACGCCGGTGAAGTCAACTGGGAGTCCGTCAACCTCGAGGGCAAGCAGCGCCGGATCGAGAACGCGCTCAAGTCCGGCGACTCCGTGCTGGTCCAGGTCACCAAGGACCCGGTGGGCCACAAGGGCGCCCGCCTCACGAGCCAGATCTCGCTGCCCGGCCGCTACCTCGTGTACGTGCCCGGCGGTTCCATGACCGGCATCTCCCGCAAGCTGCCCGACGTCGAACGCAACCGCCTCAAGCGGATCCTCAAGGACCGCCTGCCGGAAGATGCGGGCGTCATCGTCCGCACCGCCGCCGAAGGTGCGTCCGAGGAAGAGCTCACGCACGACATCAACCGCCTCCGCGCCCAGTGGGAAGGCATCGAGGGCCAGTCGACCTCGACCAAGATCCTCGCCCCCGAACTGCTCTACGGCGAACCCGACCTGACCATCAAGGTGGTCCGTGACGTCTTCAACGAGGACTTCTCCAAGCTGATCGTCTCCGGCGAGGAAGCCTGGGACACCATCGAGGCATACGTTACCTACGTGGCGCCGGACCTGGTGGGCCGGCTGGAGAAGTGGACCAAGGACACGGACATCTTCTCGGCCTGGCGCATCGACGAGCAGATCCACAAGGCCCTGGACCGCAAGGTCTTCCTGCCCTCCGGCGGATCCCTCGTGATCGACCGCACCGAAGCCATGACCGTGGTGGACGTCAACACCGGCAAGTTCACCGGCAGCGGCGGCAACCTCGAGGAAACCGTCACCAAGAACAACCTCGAAGCAGCCGAGGAAGTCGTCCGGCAGCTCCGGCTCCGCGACATCGGCGGCATCATCGTCATCGACTTCATCGACATGGTGCTCGAATCCAACCGCGACCTCGTCCTGCGCCGCATGGTGGAGTGCCTGGGCCGGGACCGGACCAAGCACCAGGTGGCCGAGGTGACCTCGCTGGGCCTCGTGCAGATGACGCGCAAGCGGATGGGCACCGGGCTGCTCGAAGTCTTCGGCGAACAGTGCGAAACCTGCGCCGGCCGCGGCATCGTCACCCACGACGAGCCGGTCGAACACCGCCGCGCCAACGTGGTCGCCGCCGAGCACCACGTCCCGCGGACCGAACAGCAGCAGCCGGCTGCCCGGACCGAACGCAAGAGCCGCCGCCGCGGCCGGGGCGGCCAGGGGACGGACGTCCAGTCCGCCCCGGCAGCCGTGCACGCCGAGCCCACCGACGCCGAGCGCCACGCCAAGGCCGAGGCAACCCGCGCCGCGCTGGCCAACATCGCAGCAGCGGCGCACGCCGCCCACCTGCATGACGGCGAGGCAACCGCCGACGCCGGGACCCGCGAGGCAGCTGTGGAAGCAGCCGTCGAGGCGGCTGCCGAGCTGGCCGCGACGGAGGAAGCCGCCGGGCGTCCGGGCGCCGTGCTGACGTTTGGCGGCGAACAGGTTGCCCTGCCGTTCGTGGAACACGCAGAGGATTCCAGTGCGCCTGCGCTGACCCTGGACCTGCTGACCGAGGCCTTCGCCAATCTGGGCGAAACCGAAGAAACCACGGCTCCTGCGGCACAGGAGCCGGCAGCGAAGGCGCCGGCGGCCCGGACGGCTGCGGCCGCTCCGGCCCGCGCCGGCGGAACCGGCCCGGGACGCGCCCAGGCGCCGGGTTCCCAGACTGAGGCGGAAGCCGAAGCCGGCACCTCGCGTGCCCGCCGCGGCCGCCGCAACCGGAGCGCCAGCCGGGCCCAGGGGGCAGCGAATGAGACCTCGGTGGAGCAGCGTCAGGAATCCCGGCAGTCCGCCGCCGTTTCGGTGCACGAGGCCAAGGTCCCGGCAGCAACGTCACCGGCGGCAAAGCCGGCCGCCAGCGAGCCGATCATCCTCGGCGTCGGCGTTCCGGCCTCGGAGCTCTGACACCGGAACAGTTCAGCAAGGCCGCGGGCGCGGTCCGGACGGCGTAGCAATACGCGCAGTCCGGGCCGTGCCCGCGTCTTCGTTAAGGGATGCGGCTAGGCTGGAGCCCTGACACGGGGTGCCGCGCATCGAGCCGGCTGAGATCCAGACCCGTTGAACCTGTCCGGTTAGCACCGGCGAAGGGATGTCTCTCGTGACCACCGCCTCATCGTTTCTTCCGCCTGTCCCTGCCCCGTCGGCGCCCAGGATCCCGCGGGTGCTGGCGATCGCCGGCTCCGACCCCTCCGGCGGCGCCGGGATCCAGGCCGACCTCAAGAGCATCGCCGCGCACGGCGGCTACGGCATGGCAGCCATCACCGCCCTGACCGCCCAGAACACCCGCGGCGTCAGCGCCGTCCACGTTCCGCCGGCGGCGTTCCTGACCGCCCAGCTGGAGGCCATCAGCCAGGACATCACCATCGACGCCGTCAAGATCGGCATGCTGGGGGACGCCTCCGTGATTGACGCGGTCCGCAGCTGGCTGGAGAAGTCCCGCCCCGCCGTCGTGGTCCTGGACCCGGTCATGGTGGCGACGAGCGGCGACCGGCTGCTGCAGGAGTCCGCCGAGGCAGCCCTGCACGCGCTGTTGCCGTACGCGGACCTGATCACGCCCAACCTCGCCGAGCTCGCCGTCCTGCTCCGGGAGGAAGCCGCCAAGAACTGGGCCGGGGCACTGGAACAGGGCAAACGGCTCGCCGCCCAGACCGGCACCACGGTCCTGGTGAAGGGCGGCCACCTCGACGGCGGCAGCGGTTCCCGGACCGGCACCGGCCACGACGACGGCGGCAACGGATGCCCCGACGCGCTGGTCAACACCGGCGGGCTCCTGGCCCAGGACGTCGTCGTGGTGCCAGGGGAGCGCGTGCATACGCGCAACAGCCACGGCACGGGGTGTTCGTTGTCCTCGGCCATCGCCACAGTGCAGGCTAGAAACACAGTGCAGGCCGGAACAGGGGACTGGGAGGCCGCGCTCCGCGAGGTCAAGCCGTGGCTGCAGGAGGCACTGCGCGCCTCGTCGGCGCTCGACGTCGGCACCGGCAACGGCCCGGTCCACCACTTCCACCACGTCCAGCAGCAGACCCAGGACCACAGCGCCGCCCGGAATGGAACCGCCGCCCGGGAACCCGCCGAAGGCGAGTTCGGCGTCGCGCTCCGGGAAGCGGCCACCGCCGACCTGGAGGCGATCTACGGCCTTGACTTCATCCGGGCCCTCGCCGACGGATCGCTGCCGGAGAAGGAGTTCGCCTACTACCTCGCCCAGGACGCCCTGTACCTCAACGGCTATTCCCGCGTGCTGGCCCGTGCCGCCGCGATCGCAACCACTGAGGCCGAGCAACTGTTCTGGGCCCGCTCAGCGCAGAACTGCCTCGAGGTCGAGTCGGAGCTGCATCGGACCTGGCTCAGTACCCGCACCGCTGAGGTGACGCTCGGTCCGGTCACCAAGTCGTACGTGGACCATCTGCTGGCCGCCTCGGTCTCCGGCAGTTACGGGGTGCTGGTGGCCGCCGTGCTCCCGTGCTTCTGGCTCTACGCCGAGGTGGGGGAGACCCTGTACCGGCAGTTCCTGACCGCGGGCGCCCCGGAGTCCCATCCCTACGCCGTCTGGTTGCGCACCTACGCCGACGAGGAGTTTGTCGCCGCCACCCGGCAGGCCGTTGCCTACACCGACGCCGCGGCACGGGCGGCCTCGACGGGCGAACGGGACGCCATGACGCTGGCCTTCCGGCAGTCCGCCCGCTACGAGGTCGACTTCTTCGACGCGCCGCGGCTGCACGCCTGACAGCGGGTGCCCGTGTGGGCCTGTACGATAGGTGGGCACGGTTCCGGAAGTCGTTGCGGCAGGCTCTGTCCATACAGAGTGGCGCCTATCACGTACCTCCCTTCGGAACCAGCCTCATTTGCGGCCGAAGGCAAAATTAGCGTAGTCTAGATCTTCGGTGCTTACGCCAACACTTGGGTTATGACCTTGAGGACGCTCCATCCGATTTCGGATGCGTTTGTCCACGGGATAGCTCATGGATTCCCTTGGGAACTCCACCGGCGTAGAGGCACAGCGTGAGCCGGACCAGATTCGTTGGACCCAGGTTCCGCACGCAAATCTAGTAATAAACGTCGAGAGAAGTGAGTTCCCCAGTGGTGTACGCGATTGTCCGCGCAGGCGGCCGCCAAGAGAAGGTTTCCGTTGGAGACTTCGTTACCCTGAACCGCGTCCCCGGTGGAGCCGGCAGCACCTTTGAGTTGCCCGCACTGCTCCTGGTAGACGGTGACAAGGTCACGTCTGCAGCTTCGGACCTGGCCAAGGTAAAGGTTACGGCTGAGATCCTTGAGGACCTTCGCGGTCCCAAGATCGTCATCCAGAAGTTCAAGAACAAGACCGGTTACAAGAAGCGCCAGGGTCACCGTCAGGAATTGACCAAGGTCAAGATCACCGGTATCAAGTAACTAATCGTTACTGTTCAGGTTTTCAGCAGATTCCCCAGAATTTTAAGGCAGGCATTTCCAAATGGCACATAAAAAAGGCGCGAGCTCCACTCGCAACGGTCGTGACTCGAACGCCCAGTACCTCGGCGTCAAGCGCTTCGGCGGCCAGGTAGTTTCCGCAGGCGAGATCATCGTCCGCCAGCGTGGCACCCACTTCCACCCGGGCGCCGGCGTTGGCCGCGGCGGCGACGACACCCTGTTCGCTCTGACCCCCGGCGCTGTCGAGTTCGGCACCCGCCGCGGTCGTCGCGTTGTGAACATTGTGGCTGCTGCAGCTGCAGAGTAACAACAAGTCTTGAATCGGTGGAGCGGGCCATTAGGTCCGCTCCACCGGTGTTTTAACCGCATTACAATCATCCTGGGCGTCCTTGGCGCCTGAGGGAACAGCACTGAGGAGATCCACGTGGCCAGCTTTGTAGACCGGGTAGTACTGCACGTATCCGGCGGTACCGGCGGCCACGGTTGTGTCTCCGTCCACCGCGAGAAGTTCAAGCCGCTCGGCGGTCCCGACGGCGGCAACGGCGGCAACGGCGGCGACGTCATCCTGCGCGTCGACCCCCAGACCACCACCCTGCTGGACTACCACCACGCCCCGCACCGCCACGCCACCAACGGCGGCCCCGGCATGGGTGACTGGCGCGCCGGCAAACACGGCGAAACCCTGATCCTCCCGGTCCCGATCGGCACCGTGGTCAAGTCCAAGTCCGGCGACGTCCTCGCGGACCTCGTGACCGAAGGCGCAGAATACATTGCGGCCGCCGGCGGCATCGGCGGCCTCGGCAACGCCTCGCTCTCCTCGCAGAAGCGCCGCGCTCCCGGCTTCGCGCTGCTCGGCATCGAAGGCGAGTCCAGCGACGTCGTCCTGGAACTGAAGTCCATCGCCGACATCGCCCTGGTCGGGTTCCCGTCCGCCGGCAAGTCCAGCCTGATTGCGGCCATGTCCGCCGCGCGGCCCAAGATCGCGGACTACCCGTTCACCACCCTGATCCCGAACCTCGGCGTGGTCCAGGCCGGCGACGTGCGCTTCACCATCGCCGACGTCCCCGGCCTCATCGAAGGCGCCAGCGAAGGCAAGGGCCTCGGCCACCACTTCCTGCGCCACGTCGAGCGTTGCGCCGCCCTGGTGCATGTCCTTGACTGCGGCACGCTCGAATCGGACCGCGACCCGCTCTCGGACCTGGCCATCATCGAGGCCGAACTCGAGAAGTATGCCGTGGACATGAGCTACAGCGGAGCCGACGGCGAAGTGGTTCCGCTGAACCACCGCCCCCGCCTGGTCGCCCTGAACAAGGTGGACCTGCCCGACGGCAAGGACATGGCCGAGTTCGTCCGCCCGGAACTCGAAGCCCGCGGCTACAAGGTCTTCGAGATCTCGGCCACCAGCCACGAAGGCCTGCGCCAGCTCGGCTTTGCCATGGGCGAAATCGTCCAGGCCGCCCGCGACACCCTCGCCGCCGCGCCGCCCAAGGTGCAGGCCCCGGTCCTGAAGCCGCGCGCCGTCAACGAATCCGGCTTCAAGATCCGCCGCGAAGAGAAGAACCTCGAGCCGCTGTTCCGCGTCCTGGGCGACAAGCCCGTGCGCTGGGTCAAGCAGACCGACTTTACCAACGAGGAAGCCATCGGCTACCTCGCCGACCGCCTCGCCAAGCTGGGCGTCGAAAACGAACTCTTCAAGCAGGGTGCCGTGCCGGGCGACACGGTGGTCATCGGCGAGGACGACGGCGTCGTCTTCGACTGGGAGCCCACCATGATGGCCGGCGCCGAACTGCTGGCCGCACCGCGCGGCACCGACGTGCGCTTCGCCGACATCGGCGACCGCCCCACCCGCGGGCAGAAGCGCGAGGACCAGATCGAACGCCGCGAGGCCAAGGCTGCCGCCCGCGCCGAGCTCGAAGCCGAACGCAAGGCCGGCATCTGGACCGAGTCCGTCAGCGGACGCCGTGCCGCCAAGCCGCTCAAGGAGAGTGGACTGGGCGAAACAGATGACGAGTAAAGCCGTCACTGAGCGCGGTGCGGCGGTCACCCCCGACCGCCGCCCGGCAGCGGACACCCCCGTCCCCGACCGGTCCGTGCTGTCCGGCGCGCGCCGGATCGTGGTCAAGGTCGGGTCGTCCTCGCTGACCTCCATCAAGGGCGGCATCTCCGAAGAGGCCTTGACCGAACTCGCCGACGCCCTCGCGCACCAGCGCAACGCCGGCACGGAGATCATCCTGGTGTCCTCCGGCGCGATCGCCGCGGGGCTCGCCCCCCTCGGGCTTGCGAAGCGTCCCCGTGACCTCGCCACCCAGCAGGCCGCCGCGAGCGTGGGCCAGGGCCTCCTGATGGCCCGCTACACGCACGCCTTCGGGGCCCACGGCGTCACCGTCAGCCAGGTCCTCCTCACCGCCGAGGACTTCATGCGCCGCAGCCAGCACACCAACGCCCTGCGCGCCCTCGACCGGCTGCTCAACCTCGGCGTCGTGCCCGTCGTGAACGAAAACGACACCGTCGCCACGCACGAGATCCGCTTCGGCGACAACGACCGGCTCGCGGCCCTCGTGGCCCACCTGGTCCGCGCCGACGCGCTGGTGCTGCTCTCCGACGTCGACTCCCTCTACGACGGACCTCCCGCGCACGGCGCAAAGCGGATCTCCCATGTGACCGGCCCGCAGGACCTCGACGGCGTGACCATCGGACGCACCGGCAAGGCAGGAACAGGCACCGGGGGAATGGTCACCAAGGTCGAGGCGGCCACCATCGCCGCGGGCTCCGGCATCCCTGCGCTGGTCACCTCCACCGGGAACGCCGCCGCCGCGCTGGCGGGCAAGGACGTGGGGACCTGGTTCTCCGTCAACGGCTCCCGCAAGCCGGTCCGCCTGCTCTGGCTGGCGCACCTCGCCTCCGTGGAGGGCACGCTGGTGCTCGACGACGGCGCCGTCGAGGCCGTGCGTGACCGCCGCACCTCGCTGCTCCCGGCCGGCATCTCTGCCGTCCACGGAGACTTCGAAGCCGGCGACGCCGTCGAGATGGTCGCACCCGACGGCACGGTCATCGCCCGCGGACTGGTCAACTACGGCGCGGCCGAACTCCCGCAGATGCTGGGCCGCTCCACCAAGGAACTCGGCGAGGCGCTCGGCCGCGGATATGACCGGGTAGTTGTTCATGTTGACGATCTGGTGCTGGTCTAAGCCTCCTGTCCGCCTAAACTGGAAGCATGACTGAGGCCCTGACCCCCCGCTCCGCCGTGCTCGCCGAAAAGCTGTTCGCCGAAGGTCTGCTTCCCGCGGACGGACCGGCTGAGGGCGGCGTTCTGGCAGGTCCGGAGGCGTCTCCGGACACTGCGGGCACCAGCGAAGCGACCGACGTTGAGGCTGCCGTCCACGCCATCGCCGACCGCTCGCGCCACGCCGCGCGCAGGATGGCCCGCGCGAACCGGGCCTGGAAGGACCGCGGGCTGCGTGCCATCGCAGCCGCGCTGCTGGAGCGCAAGGCCGGGATCCTCGCCGCCAACGCCAAGGACGTCGCCGCCGGGAAGGCCAACGGCACGTCCGCGGCCCTGCTGGACCGCCTCACCCTCACGGGCGCCCGCATCGATGGCCTCGCGGCAGCCTTGGAAAACCTCGCCAACCTGCCGGACCCGGTCGGCAACGTGGTCCGTGGCCAGACGCTGCCCAACGGGCTGCGGCTCCGGCAGGTCAACGTGCCTATGGGCGTTGTTGCCGCCATCTACGAGGCGCGCCCCAACGTGACCGTGGACATCGCCGGGCTGGGCCTGAAGAGCGGCAACGCCGTCATTCTGCGCGGCGGAACTGCCGCTGCCGCCACGAACGCCGCCTTCGTCACCGTGCTCCGCGACGCCCTCGATTCGGTGGGTCTCCCCGCCGACGCCGTGCAGAGCGTGGACCAGTACGGCCGCGACGGCGCCAACGCCCTGATGCGTGCCCGTGGACGGGTCGACGTCCTGATTCCCCGCGGCGGCCGGGAACTGATCCAGTCCGTAGTGAACAACGCCAGGGTTCCCGTCATTGAGACCGGAGAAGGCAATGTGCACATCTTCCTGGACGCCTCCGCGGACGAGGAAATGGCTGTGGAGATCCTGCTGAACGCCAAGACCCAGCGGCCCAGTGTCTGCAACACTGTGGAAACCCTGCTGGTCCACTCGAAGTCGACAGTGCTGCCCGCCGTCGCCGCTGCTTTGCGCGCCGCCGGCGTCACGCTTCACACCGACGAGCGGGTCCGGGCCGCGCTGCCGGGGTCGGTGGATTCGGTCCCCGCCACCGATGAGGACTGGGCCACCGAATACATGGACCTGGACCTCGCCGTGGCCATGGTGGACAGCCTGGACGACGCCGTCAAGCACATCCGCAGGTGGTCCACCGGCCACACCGAAGCCATCCTGACCAATGACCTCGGCAACGCCGAGCGCTTCATCGCGGAGGTCGATTCGGCCGCCGTGATCGTAAATGCTTCCACCCGCTTCACCGACGGCGGGGAGCTGGGCCTGGGTGCCGAAGTGGGCATTTCCACCCAGAAGCTGCACGCCCGCGGCCCGATGGGTCTGACGGAACTGACCACCACGAAGTGGATCGTCCAGGGCGAGGGCCAGATCAGGGCCTAGCAACGCTGTAATATGGAACAGAAGTCCGGAACGGTGGGGTTACCCGCCGTCGTCAATTCTTGAACTTACTAGGGGAGAACATGCTGTCGCAGCAGATCGCCACCATCGTCGCAGCCGCCGGCGGATCAGGCCACGAGGAACTCGCGCCGCTTATTGCACCGCCGTTCGTCATCGGCGGCATCATGTTCGCGGTCCTGATGACCATGCTTTTCATCACGCTGTCCTACTCCAACCTGGGCAAGCGTCACGAAGCCGTTGAGGAGCACGCGGATCCGCACCGCCAGCACCCGAACAAGCACGATCACGGCCAAGGGCACTAATATTTCCGCCAACATGAGGCAGCGCGGCGCCAAGCGCCGCCTGCGTCTGGGTGTGATGGGTGGCACGTTTGATCCCATCCACCACGGCCACCTTGTCGCGGCCAGCGAGGTCGCGGCCAAGTTCGACTTGGACGAAGTGGTCTTCGTGCCGACGGGCCAGCCGTGGCAGAAGATGAGCAAGAAGGTCAGCGAGGCCGAGCACCGCTACCTGATGACCGTCATCGCCACGGCGTCGAACCCGCGTTTCACCGTCAGCAGGGTGGACGTGGACCGGCCCGGGCCGACGTACACCATCGATACCCTCCGGGACCTGCATACCCTGCGCCCCGAGGCGGACCTGTTCTTTATCACCGGCGCCGACGCACTGGCCCAGATCCTGTCCTGGAAGGACATCGACGAGCTGTGGACGCTCGCGCACTTCGTCGGCGTCACCCGGCCCGGGCACGTCCTGGACGGGATGGGCCGCACGGACGTCAGCCTCCTCGAGGTTCCCGCCATGGCGATCTCCTCGACCGACTGCCGCACGAGGGTGGCGGCAGGCAACCCCGTCTGGTACCTCGTCCCCGACGGCGTTGTCCAGTACATCGCCAAGTACGGACTGTACGGCGGTGACCCGGAGACCGGGGACACCTCCGCCGGCAATGGCGCCGCACGCTATGACCGAAGTACCGAGATAGCCCAACCGGCCAGCACCGAATGAGTTTGCAATGAGTCAGGAACAGCCACCAATCCGCAGCCGTCGCGAACTGCGACAGGCCCGAGATGAACGCCTGGAAGCCAACCAGGAGGCCGGTACGCCAGGTCCCGGTGCGGTTCCCCCTGCCTCCAATGATTCTGCCGACGGCACCCAGCGGCCCGCCGGCGACGTTGACCCCGGCGAGCCTACCGAGGCGGAAATTACCGGCCGACGCCGGATCCCGGGCCCCGTGGACTCGGTCCGCAGCACCGCCGGCTCCGAACGTTCCTCGCAGGTCCGCGCCCGGGACCGTGCCACGTTGCGCACCATCAAGGAACTGGCCGAAAAAGAGGGCAACCTCGCCGGCGGGGGACCGCCCACCCGGCGACAGCTCCGGCTGCTGCAACTGGCGGCGGAAACATCCCCGTCGACCTCCGCCAACCTGATCGTCCCCGCCTCCCCGCGCACCCGGGCCACGCCCGTTGTTCCCCGGCCCGGCGTGGAGTCCGCTCCCGCTGACAGTGCCACCGGCCAGAAGGCCGACGTCGGCCCGAACTCCGGCGGTGCCAAGGCCCCTGGCGGTAAGGGCCCCGAGGGAATGACCGTTGAACAGGCCCTGGCCGCGCGGGAACTTCTGGCCCAGCAGGCCCAGAACCAGCTGGCCAAGATGGAACACATCAACGCCACCGACCCCGACGCCGTCGATCCTGCCGTACTGGCGGAACAGATCGCCCTGGCCGAGCGGGCCGCCGTACTGAACCGCCGGGCTGCGGCCAAGCAGAAGCTGGCCGAGCAGAACAGCAAGCCGGAGCCGGCGCGGAATGATCCCAGCACGGCCAACAACCTGGCCATGGTCACACCCCTGGAGTTCGTCCAGGTCCCCGGCGTGGAGCGGCCCGTCATGAAGCGCCCTGCCACGTCCCACGTTCCGGTGGCAACCAACCCGGGCCCCCGGGTTGAACCGGCCCGGAAGTCCGGCACCCGCCGTCCGGCGTCGTCCCGCCAGCGGGGCGGCGCGTCCGCAACGGGCCGCGGCGGTGTGCTCGCCCCCGCCGAGGCGGCCGCCAAGGCCGCCTCCGCGCCCCCCGTGACGTCCAGGCCGGCCGCGGGG
>NZ_JBFRDB010000037.1:0-18902 GCF_052113365.1 Arthrobacter sp. YAF17
GACGTCAACACAGCCATCGGCGTCACCGGCAACCACGGATACACCAACAACATCCCCATCACCCAACCCGGCACCTACCGCATCTGCACCTACGGCATCCCCGTCACCGCGTTCTCCAACGGCAACACCCTCCTCGGCTGCAACACACTGTCACGTTGACTGTGAGAAGCCCTGCCGAAGTGGAGCCTCGTCCCTCTGCTGAGGAACCGCGCCTATGACATCGCCATACGACGGACATGCGCGGGTCAAGTGCCACGGACACTGAGTGACCTTCCGCTGGCCTGGCCAAGTAGCAATGGCCTATGCGTGAGGCCCGTCAAGCGATAGCAGGTTTGTTCCGTCCGCGGCTGAGAACCGTTTGCTGACCCCGTCCTATGGAATGGTCGGGTACCGAAGTCAATGCGGCGCGGAAGCAGCACCAGCACCTGGAGAGTCCAATGGCGGTGGGACACATGTGGTGGGTCCGTCCGGGCCATCGTCCCGCACTCTCAGACGGAGGCCACCTGTACGCGACCGCCGCTGCACCGTTCCGCTACCTCACGGGCTCCAGGGCGGCCGCAATGGGCAGTTCCCCGTCCCGGAACTCGATGGTGCGCCCGGCCGTTGACGGCAGGCCCAGCACGGCCGCCGCAACAAGGGCAACATTGGCGCGGGCCGTTTCCCGGTTTCCCGAGTCGTCCGCGGGGTCGACGTCGATCAGGCCGTTGCCGGGCCCGTCGGTGAGCGCGCCGGGCCCAAGGATCGTCCAGGCCAGGCCCGTTCCGCGCAGGTACTCGTCCGCGGCCGCCTTGGCCTCGGCGTACGCGAAGAAGCCGTTGTCCGCCGGGACGCCGTGATCGGGGCCGGCACCGAAGTAGGACACCATGATGTAACGCCCGACGCCGGCCTCGGCCGCCGCGTCCATCGACCGGATGGCGGCATCCCTGTCCACGGCATAGGTGCGGTCCGGGCTTCCGCCGCCTGCACCGGCCGACCAGACCACGGCGTCGTGGTTCCGAAGCGCCTCGGCGATGTCCGCCGTCGTCGAATGTTCAATATCCAGGACGACAGGCGTGGCGCCGGTAGCCACGACCTCCGCCCCGTGGTCAGGGTTGCGGACGAATGACGTAACGTCCAAGCCCTCCTCGGCCAGGATGCGGGACAGTTCCAGAGCCACTTTGCCGTGGCCGCCAATGATTGCGATTCGCGTCATGGACCCATTCTGTCCCACGCGCCCCGCTGCCGCATCCGTTGCGCTGTCACTT
Source organism: Arthrobacter sp. YAF17 (assembly GCF_052113365.1). Taxonomy (NCBI): domain Bacteria; kingdom Bacillati; phylum Actinomycetota; class Actinomycetes; order Micrococcales; family Micrococcaceae; genus Arthrobacter; species Arthrobacter sp. YAF17. The sequence continues at coordinate 1,245 of NZ_JBFRDB010000037.1, forward strand.
TTGGTTGCTTTGGGGCGGCCAAAAGCACTCAATGTGGCAGAGCAACCGGGTTAAAACAAAAGGACCCCAGAGGCTGGGCCTGCAGGGTCTTTCTGTAGCGGCGGGGAGGCTCGATCTCCCGACCTCACGATTATGAGTCGTGCGCTCTAACCAACTGAGCTACGCCGCCATAAATGAGGAAAACCTGCGCTAAGCCGGTCAAAAACCGCCTTGACACAGGCCCTCATTCAGAGCCCCCCACCGGAATCGATCCGGTGACCTCGTTCTTACCAAGAACGCGCTCTACCACTGAGCTAGGGGGGCAACGAGTAAATACTCTACCGGAAGATTCCGCTCCCAACAAATCGGTAGCGGGAGGGCAGGAAAAGCGTCAAAATCAGCGAAAATCCGGGGTAATCGGCGCCACGAGACGGCCCGGAAACGGCACCGCGGCACCGGCCGGCCTCCGAATGTGACCAAGCGAACTTAACCAAGAACGGGCCGGCTCTGCAGCCGGCCCGTTCTCAGGGTGAATCAGTGCTTAGCAGCTGACGGTTACCACTTGTTGCGGGGCTTGAAGCCGCCTTCGGTGCGCGGCTTGCGGGCCGCATCGGAGCCGACGCCGCGCTCGTTGCGGTCGCTGAAGGAGCGTCCGCCACGGTCAGCGGAGGACCGCTCGCCGTCGTTCTTGCGGAACTCGCGCTTGAAGCCGCCGTTGCCCTTGAAGTTGCCGCCACGGTCGCCGCCGCCGGAGTACCCGCCACGGTCGCCGCCGCGGCTGCCCTGGTAGCTGCCACGCTCGCCGGAGGGCTTGCGGCCGTTGTCCAGCTCGAGGTGGATCAGCTCGCCGCCGATCCGGGTGCGGGACAGGGCCTTCAGCTGGTCGGAGCTCAGGTCCGCCGGGAGCTCCACGAGGGAGTGGTCCGCGCGGATGTCGATGCCGCCGATCTGGGCCGAGGAGATGCCGCCTTCGTTGGCAATGGCGCCAACGATGGAACCCGGCATGACGCGCTGGCGGCGTCCGACGGCGATCCGGTAGGTGGCGTTGCCCTCGGTCAGGGTGCGGGTCGGGCCGCGGGAGCCGAAGCCGTCCTTGGAGCGCTCGCGCTTCTGGAATTCCGGCGCGGCGGGCAGTTCCTTGACCAGCAGCGGCTGGCCGCCCTGGGCCATGACGGCCAGTGCGGCGGCGATTTCCGCGGCCGGGACGTTGTGCTCTTCCTCGTAGGAGGCGATCAGGTCGCGGAACGACGAAACATCCTCGGAGGCAAGGGTCTCGGTGATCTTCTCCGCGAACTTGCCCAGGCGCAGAGTGTTGACGGTCTCGGCCGTCGGCAGGTGCATCTGCTCCACCGGCTGGCGGGTTGCCTTCTCGATGGAACGCAGCAGGTACTTCTCCCGCGGCGTCATGAACAGGATCGCGTCGCCGGAACGTCCCGCGCGGCCGGTGCGGCCGATGCGGTGGACGTAGGACTCGGTGTCGTGCGGAATGTCGTAGTTGACCACGTGGCTGACGCGCTCAACGTCCAGCCCGCGGGCGGCAACGTCGGTAGCGACCAGGATGTCGATCTTGCCGTCGCGCAGGGCCTCGACCGTGCGCTCACGCTGCTGCTGCGGGATGTCGCCGTTGATGGCGGCAGCCTGGAAACCGCGGGAGCGCAGCTTGTCGGCGAGGTCCTCGGTGGCCATCTTGGTGCGGACGAAGGCAATGACGCCCTCGAACTCTTCGACCTCGAGGATGCGGGTCAGGGCATCCAGCTTGTGCGGGCCCATGACCTGCAGGTAACGCTGGCGGGTGTTGGCGCCGGTGGTGGTCTTGGACTTGACCTGGACCTCGGCCGGGTTGTTCAGGTACTGCTTGGACATCCGGCGGATCTGGCTCGGCATCGTGGCGGAGAACAGCGCAACCTGGCGGTCCGAGGGGGTCTGCTGGAAGATCTGCTCAACGTCTTCGGCGAAGCCCATACGGAGCATCTCGTCGGCCTCGTCCAGCACGAGGTACTGGAGTTCGGACAGGTCCAGGGAACCCTTGGAGATGTGGTCGATCACGCGGCCGGGGGTACCGACAACAACCTGGGCGCCGCGGCGCAGGCCGGCCAGCTGGGGGCCGTAGGCGGAGCCGCCGTACACCGGGAGGACGGTGAAATCGTCGATGTGCTTGGCGTAGGACGTGAAGGCCTCGGCGACCTGAAGGGCGAGCTCGCGGGTCGGGGCAAGCACCAGGGCCTGGGTCTTGCGGGACGGGCCGTTGAGGTCGTGGAGCTCGGCCAGGCGGGACAGCGCCGGTACTGCGAATGCTGCAGTCTTACCGGTGCCGGTCTGGGCGAGGCCCACGACGTCGCGGCCTTCGAGCAGCAGCGGGATGGTTGCTGCCTGGATCGGGGAGGGCTTCTCGTAGCCGACGTCCTGAAGGGCAGCGAGGACGCGGCCGTCGATGCCGAGGTCAGCGAACTTGACGCCTTCTTCTTCAGCGTCTTCTTCCTTGGCCGGGGCGGCCTTGTCTTCGGTCTTGGTGTCAGCCTGCGGTGCGGCGTCGGCAGCAGCCGGAGCCTCGACGTTCGCAGGAGCCTCGGTGAATTCCGGGGCGGAGCCGGCTGCGGGGGCAGCCGTTTCAGAAGTCTCGACGTCGGCCTGGCTGTTCTCGGTGGCGAGTTCGGTTTCGACGGAGTTGTTCTGATTTTCGGGCATAGGTGAAATATCCTCATCCATAGGGGCCAAGCGGCACAACCCGAGGTGAGCGGAGCCGCAGTACGCGTGACCGGAATCGCCGGGCATACTTTGACCGGCCGGTCACATAGAAGTCCGGCGCTTTCGCAATCCCGTGGCAGGACTTCCCGCTGCATCTCTTGGCTGCTATCCCAGCAGTCTGTACAGCGTTTTCTTYAGCCGGCTCTCCCTATGAAAATGCCCGCATCACAATCTGCGGGCCCCAACACTTACCAGTCCTGCCTCAAGAATTGGGCAGGAATAAGGGATTTCCGGAGTGGGGGATATTTCAAGTGTAGGGCATTGATCCCGCCCATGGGTAACTCAGGGGCCGCCGGCGGCGGTGAGCTTGCGCACACGGCAGCCCGCCCGGCTACACGCCGAGGCGGCGCCGCAGCTTCTCGAACTCCTGATGGTACTCGGGCTGGAGGCGGACCTGCCCGTCGGCGTCGGCGTCCCGCAGGGCCTCCATGTCCTCAACTGTGGGATCACTGAACCATTTGCCGATGGTGACGCCGTGGGTGGGGACGAAGATCCGGTGGATGTGGTCCCCCGCCTGGATGCTGCCCACCCGCACCACCCGCAGATACGTCCCCACTCGCCCGGAGTCGCTGAACCGCTTGACCCAGTGCGGCTCGTGCATCCGGCGCTGGAAGGTGGCGCAGGGGGTGCGGGGTGAGGTCACTTCGACTTCGACGTCGAGCCCGATCTTCCAGCGCTCGCCGATGACGGCGTTGGTGGCGCTGATGCCGGCGACGCGCAGGTTTTCACCGAAGATCCCCGGCGGCAGTTCGCGGCCTAGCTCCGCTGCCCAGTAGTCGGCGTCGTCCTGGGAGTAGGCATAGAGGGCCTGGTCCTCGCCGCCGTGGTGGACGCGGCTGGCCTGGATGTCACCGTGCAGTCCGAGCCGGTGCACCTTGACCGGCCCGGCCACGGACCGTTTGTCGATCGCCGTCACGCCGACGCTTCCGGGGTCGCTCAGCAACTGGTGTACGCGGCAGACGGCGAGAACAGAGGCGGTGTCCATGGCTTCAGTGTAGGCCTGCGACGCTCCCGGACCGGGCTCCGGCTGGACATGTCCCCCGCAGGCACCGAAACCACGACAGTGAACCCCCGCCCCGCCGATGCCCCTCGACGCTCCTGCCCAGTTACTTTCCTGCCAACCCCGCAAATGCGTGGCGACACCGGCGGGTCGGTCAGGATACTGGCTGGCGTCCGGAAGTAACCGGGCAGGAACGCCGGGCCGCAGAACGGACAAGACCGTAGGATGCTGGAATGAGCAACGAGGCTGGCTTCCCCGGATCTGCGGGATCCGATGTGTCCGACATCCTGGCGATCGATTCCCTGCTGAGCGCCGGGGAACTGGCGGTCCGTGAGCGGGTCCGCGATTTCACGCAGCAGCGGATCCGGCCGGGCATCGCGGGCTGGTACGACGACGGCGTGTTCCCGCTGGAGCTGGCTCCGGAGCTGGGAGAACTCGGAGTCCTCGGCATGCATCTGGAGGGCTACGGCTGCCCCGGCCGCTCCGCCGTCGAGTACGGCCTGGCGGCGATGGAGCTGGAAGCCGGCGACTCCGGCATCCGCACGTTCGTCTCCGTCCAGGGCTCGCTGGCCATGACGGCCATCCACAAGTGGGGTTCCGAGGAACAGAAACAGGAGTGGCTCCCCCGGATGGCGGCCGGCGAACTGATCGGCTGCTTCGCACTGACCGAGCCCACCGCCGGCTCGGATCCTGCCTCGATGACGACCTTCGCCCGCCGCGACGGCACCGGTGACGACGCCGGCTGGATCCTGGACGGCGCCAAACGCTGGATCGGACTCGCCTCGGTGGCTGACGTGCTGGTGGTGTGGGCGATGACGGACGATGGTGTCCGCGGTTTTGTGGTTCCGGCCGGCACCCCGGGCGTCACCGCAACGCCGATCGGACAGAAGCTGTCGATGCGCGCCTCGATCCAGTGCGATGTCACGTTCGACGGCGTCTTGCTGGGCCCCGAGGCCCTGCTGCCGGCCGCGCGCGGCCTGCGCGGACCGTTCAGCTGCCTTAACGAGGCACGGTACGGGATCGCGTGGGGTGCCATGGGCGCGGCCCGGGACTCCTACGAGGCCGCGCTGAAGTACGCCCAGGAGCGGCTGCAGTTCGGCAGGCCGCTCGCCGGGTACCAGCTGACCCAGGAAAAGCTCGTCAACATGCTGCTCGAGATCCAGAAGGGCACCCTGCTGGCACTGCAGCTGGGACGGCTCAAAGACGCCGGAAAGCTCCGTCCCGAGCAGATCTCACTGGGCAAGCTCAACAACGTGCGTGAGGCCATCGCGATCGCCCGCGAGGCCCGGACCATTCTGGGCGGGAACGGGATCACCCTGGACTATTCACCGCTCCGGCACGCCGCCAACCTTGAGTCGGTGCGCACCTACGAGGGCACCGACGAGGTCCACACCCTGGTCCTGGGCCAGCACATCACCGGCCTGGCGGCCTTCCGCTAGTCCCCGCCCCTCCGCGAGTTGGCACTTGACGGCAATGTTGAGCGCGAACACTGCCGTTAAATGCCAACTCGGCGGAGTCCGCGGGCTCGTCAGGCGGAGAAGCCGCCGTCGGCCTTGACCAGCTGGCCGGACACCCAGCGGCCTTCGGGCGACAGCAGGAACGCGACCGTTCCGGCCACGTCCGCCGGGGTTCCGAGCCGCCCGCCGGGCTGGCGCCGGGCCAGGGCTCCGCGCAGCTCCCCGTCCATCCAGCCGGTGTCCACCGGCCCCGGGTTGAGCACGTTGGCGCTGATCCCCTGCGCGCCGAGCTCCCGGGCCGCCGCGATCACGATCCGGTCCAGGGCTCCCTTGGACGCGCCGTAAGGCAGGTTGAAGGCGGTGTGGTCGCTTGTCAGTGCCACCACAGCGCCGCCCTCGGCCGAGGCCTGCCGCGCGAACGCCGCAATCAGCTGCCAGCTGGCACGGGCGTTGACGGCGAAATGCCGCTCGAAGCTCCCCAACGTCGTATCGAGGATGCCCGAGTCCACGGACTCGGCGTGGCTCAGCACGAGTCCCTGCAACGGCCCGGCCTCCGCTGCGATGTCCTCCATGAGCCGGTCCACGGCCTGCGGGTCCTGGAAGTCTGCCGGCCGGGCCACGACGGCGGCGCCCGTGGCCTGAAGTTCCGCGGTGAGGAGATCCACGTCGCCGGGCTGGACACCCCAGGGCATCCGGGCGTCATAGTCCTGCCAGTACGTCAACACGAGGTCCCAGCCGTCGGCCCCCAGCCGGCGCGCGATGCCGGCCCCGATCCCGGCCAGCCGGCCGACGCCGGTCACGAGGACCGTCTTCCGGTGCGGCGCTGCTGGCGGGCCGGGCGGATCTCCGTGGGAAGTGGCGTCCATGGGCACCACACTAGCGTCCGCCCTGCCGCGGAAACTCTAGTCCCTGGCAGCCGCAACCGCCGGGCCGACGTCCAACGACGGGCCCAGCGAGCCGCGCCGGAGCACCACGAGCCAGCAGACCAGGATGGCAAAGGCGCAGAACACGCCGGCGCTGGAGGCCATGATCCAGAGTCCGGGAGTCTGGACGTCGAGGTTCTCCGCGCCCAGCGCCGTACCGATGGTCTTGGGCGAGAAAAGGAAGACCAGGACCGAGACCCCCAGCACGCCGCCCATGAGCCAGCGCAGCCCGCGGTACCGCAGCGGGGTCTCACGGAGGGTCCAGGCGAAAGCCGGCAGGACGGCCGCCATCCAGACCCAGTGGTGCGACCAGGACACCGGGCTGATCAGCAGCATGGTGAGCGCCGTTGCCGAGATGGCCACCACGCGGGATCCCTGGGCGCTGGCTGACCGGATGACCATGGCGGCCACCGCCACCACCAGCAGGCTCAGCAGCAGCCACGGCACGGTGACAGAAGCTTCCGGTATGCCGAAGTGCAGGAGCGCACCCTTGAGCGAGAGGTTGTCGACGTAGCCGGCGCCGCCGATCCGGGACGTGTCCGGGAGGATCTCCAGCCAGAACTGCAAGGATTCGGCGGGACGGAGCAACCAGCCGACTAGGACGGTGCCGGCAAAGCCCGCGCCCATGTTCAGCAGGCCGCGCCAGTCTTTGCGCACCAGGAAGTACAGCCCGAACACCAGCGGCGTCAGCTTGATGCCGGCCGCGACGCCCACCAGGAGTCCCGTTCCGGGGAAACCGCCGGTCCAGTGCCGGTTCCGGGACAGCAGGTCCGCCGCCATCAGGCCCATGAGCAGGATGTTAATCTGCCCGAAGGCCAGAGTTTCGCGCCAGGGGCCGAGGTTCAGGACGGCCAGGACCAGCACGGCGGCGCCCCAGCGGTTGCGCGCCGAGCCGAAGGTGGCCCGCCAGTCCGTCCCGGCGTTCCAGTACCGCACCGCGCGCAGGGATACCCAGCCCCCCACCGCCGTCCCGGCCGCGTTGAACAACATGAGGGCCAGGGGTTCCGGGAGCCTCGCCAGCAGGCTGAAGAGCAGCGCGGCAAACGGCGGATACGTGAACGGCAGCTGGGGGCCGCCGGCCCAGTCGATGTTGCCCCGGTACAGGTCCGACGGCGCAGCGCCGGCGTCGTTGAGGATCTTGCCGCCGTGCCAGTAAACGCTGAAGTCGAGGCCCTGCTTGGCCCAGACACCAAGCCAGGTCCACACCAGGAACAGCACCGCGGCCACGGCCAGGAGGGTGGACAGCCGCGCAAGTTGCCGCACCGGAAGCCGCTGCCGCAGCCCGGGCGGCGATGACGGCACGGGCGGCGCGGGCCTGTTTTCGGCGTCGAGCAGTGACATGGGTCCCCCAAAATTTTAAGCTGATTCGAGGCCGATTCGGGGCGCCGGCAGGGCGCCCGGCCTCGCGCCCATCCTACAGAAGCCCTACACGGGGACTGCGACAGCGCCCGTCTTGCCGGCGTCCTTGCGGATGGTTGCGCTCACGACGGCGGCGATGGTGCACATCGCGGCTGCCCCGAACCAGGCGTAGGTGTACTGTCCGGTGGAGTCCCGGATGGCGCCGGCCGCCAGGGCCGCGGCGGCCGCGCCGAGCTGGTGGGCGGCGAAGACCCAGCCGAACACGACGCTGCCGTCCGCGCCGAAGACCTGGCGGCAGATGGCGGCGGTGGGCGGTACGGTGGCAACCCAGTCCAGTCCGTAGATCACCACGAACACGATCATGCTGGGCTGGACGGTCGCACTGAGCAACAACGGCAGCACCAGCAGGCCGATGCCGCGGAACTGGTAGTAGACCGCGAGCAGGATCCGCGGGTTGAAGCGGTCCGTCAGCCAGCCGGAGGCGATCGTCCCGACGATGTCGAAGATACCGACGACGGCCAGCAGGCCCGCCGCGGTGGTCGTGGCCATGCCGTGGTCGTGGGCGGAGGGGATGAAGTGGGTGCCGATCAGGCCGTTGGTGGTGGCGCCACAGATCGCGAACCCTGCGACGAGCGCCCAGAACGTCCGCACCTTGCTGGCCCGCTTGAGCACCTGCAGGGCACGGACGGCAGCGTTTCGCGGGGGGTCCTCGGCTCCGGCCGGTGCCGCGCTGGCTGCGGCGGCGTCCGGTTCCGGCGCGGAGCCGGGCTCCGCCTCGGCACCGTAGGGAAGCACGCCGGCGTCGGCAGGTGAGTTCTTGAGGAACTTCAGGACCAGTGGCACCACGGCCACGGCTCCTGCGGCGATCAGCAACGAGGCCTGCCGCCAGCCCGGGTCCTGGGCGAGGGCGGCGATGAACGGCAGGAAGACCAGCTGCCCGGCAGCGCTGCCGGCGGTGAGGATCCCGATGACGAGGCCGCGGCTTTTCGCGAACCAGGTGTTGGCAATGGTCGCGGCGAAGACCAGGGCCATGGACCCGGTGCCGAGCCCGATCAGCAGCCCCCAGGTGAGCAGGATCTGCCAGGACTGCGTGACCAGCACCGTCAGTGCGCTGCCGGCGGCGATCAGCACGAGCGCCGTGGCGGTGACCGCGCGGATGCCGAAGCGCTCCATCAGGGCGGCGGCAAAGGGCGCGGTGAGGCCGAAGAGCACCAGGTTGATGCTGACCGCGGCGGACAGCACGGTGGTGGACCAGCCGAATTCTGTCTGCAGCGGCACCATCAGCACGCCGGGCGCGGCCCGGAAGCCCGCGGCCCCGACCAGGGCGAGGAACGCGACTGCGGCGACGATCCAGGCCGGGTGGATCTTCCGCGGCTTCGGAGCGGGCAGCAGGGTGGTTTCGGGGGCGCTCATTGGGCGGGTCCGTTCTGGGAGGCGGCCTTTGCGGACGATGCCGGGGCGGCGTAGGTGGCGGCAAGGGGCACCGGGTCCGGGGTTCTGGTGAGGCTGTGCCAGCTGGTGTTCCGGGCCGTCAGCCGTTGCCCGCATTCGGTGCAGCTGTCCGCGGACGTGGTGCGTGCGCCGCAACCGGTGTGGACCACGAACATGTGGGCCTGCTCCGAGGGCGCCGGCAGGTGCTTTTCGGCCCAGATCACGACGGCGTTGAGCACCGGCAGGGCGTCCTCCCCCTTCGCGGTGAGCACGTACTCCTGGCGGGTGCGGCCGCCGTCGTCGTACGGCTGCCGGGTGAGGAGCCCGGCGTCGACGAGTGCCGTGAGGCGTTTGGTGAGGACGGAGTCCGCCGCCCCCAGCCGGGACTTCATGGCGTCGAAGCGGCCGTTGCCGAAGAAGACCTCGCGGAGGACCAGCATGCCCCACGGATCGCCGAGGATGTCCAGGCCGCGGGCCATGCTGCAGTTGCGCTGGGACCAGTCGGATCGAAGTGCCATGCGGACAAAACTAGCTGACTTTCTTCAAGAAAGCTACATATTTCGTCGAGTTGGCATTTCGCGGCAATGTTCCGCGAAACACTGCCGCGAACTGCGCACTCGAGGGGCGCGGGCCGGCAGCATGGGGAGCTGGAGTCCCGGCCCCGCTACACCTCGGGGCGGAGCGCGGCGCGGGAGGGGCGGTAGGCCAGGGCCCAGTAGACGAGCATGGCGATGCCGCAGAGCACGCCGAGGCTCGCCACGATCAGCTGCCATTGGGTCTGCGGGTCCTTGCCCCACTCTGCCGCCCCTGCCATGACGGCCAGGTATTTGGGTGTCAGGTAGAAGGCCAGGGCCGAGAAGGCGACGATGATCCACCCGGCGAGGCGCATCCGTCCGTTCCGGGACGGCACCCGGTGGATCGCGAAGCCCATGCAGGGCAGCGCCACGGCCATCCACACCCAGTGGTGGGACCAGGACACCGGGCTGATCAGGAGCATCAGCACGGCGGTGGCGGAGACGGCGACGAAGTTTTCGTCCGCGGCCACCGCCCAGGCGATCACGAGCGCGGCAAGCGCGGCCAGGGCCAGGGAGAGCACCAGCCACATCATGCTGGTCAGGCCGGAGTCCGGCATTCCCAGGTGCAGCAGCAGGCCCTTGACGGAGAGGTTGTCCACGTAGGCCGGCCCGCCGATCCGTCCGGTGTCCGGCAGGATCTTGGTCCAGAAGGTGAGCGAGGCCGTGGGCAGCATGGCCCAGGCCAGGCCGATCGAGCCGAAGAAGCCGGCCGCCGTCCAGCCGAGGGCCTTGAAATCTCGGCGCACCAGGAAGTACAGCCCGAACGCGAGCGGGGTCAGCTTGATGCCGGCGGCGATGCCGATCAGCAGCCCCGCGGGCCAGCGGATCTCCCCTGCCCGGGCTTTCCCGTAGAGCGCGAAGTCGGCCAGGATCAGGCCCATCAGGATGATGTTGATCTGGCCGAAGTCGAAGGTGTCCCGCCAGGGGCCGAGGAGCAGGATGGCTGCGGTGCCGGCCAGGGCCACGGCCCGGAACCGCCAGTCGGCGAACGCGTTCCGCCAGCTTCCCAGGCGGAAGTAGTGCCGTGCGAGCCAGGCTGACACGATTCCGGCGCCAAGCAGCGCAGTCGTGATGAACACGATGCTGCCGCCGCCCTGGCCCAGCGCCGCCATGGCCGCGAACAGCAGCGCCGCGAACGGCGGGTACGTGAACGGCAGCCCGTCCCGCGCCGCGTAGAGCTCGTTGACGCCGGTCTCTCCGGTCTGCAGCACCCGGCTGCCGCCATAGAAGTAGACCTCAAAGTCGTTCATCAGCGGGATGTAGGCGGAGTACAGCACCACCAGGGCGGCGGCGACGGCGAGCGCGCCGGCCGCCGTCGCGGCCCAGCCGCGGGAAGTGGAGGCCGTGGCCCTGATGGTGGTGGTCACGGGTGCCTAGCTGCCTGACTCGCCGGGCGCAGCTTCAATCCGCGAGAAAGCCTGCTCGAGGTCGGCGATGAGGTCCTCGACGTCCTCGATGCCGCAGGAGAGGCGGATCAGGTTGACGGGGACGGCAAGCTCGGTGCCCTTGACCGAGGCATGCGTCATCTCCGAGGGGTAGTTCATGAGTGATTCGATCCCGCCGAGGGACTCCGCGAGGGTGAACACGGAGGTCGATTCGGCCACCTTGCGTGCCGCCGCCTCGCCGCCCTTGAACTGCACGGAGATCATCCCGCCGAACTTCTTCATCTGCTTCTTCGCGAGCTCGTGCCCGGGGTGCGAGGGCAGTCCCGGGTACAGCACAGCCTCTACCTCTGGGCGCTGCAGCAGCCACTCCGCCACGGCCTGGGCATTGTCGCTGTGCCGGTCCATCCGGACGCCGAGGGTCTTGAGCCCGCGGGTGGTGAGGAAGGCGTCCATCGGGCCGGAGATGGCACCGACGGCGAACTGCACGAACCCGATCTTTTCGGCCAGCTCCGCGTCGTTGACGATGATCGCGCCGCCGACGACGTCGGAGTGCCCGCCGATGTACTTGGTAGTCGAATGCACCACGACGTCGGCGCCGAGCGCCAGCGGGTTCTGCAGGTACGGCGAGGCGAAAGTGTTGTCCACCACGAGGAGGGCGCCGGCGTCGTGCGCCACTTTCGCGAGGGCCGCGATGTCGGTGATCTTCATCATCGGGTTCGACGGCGTCTCCACCCACACGAGGCGGGTCTTGCTGGCCGCCACGGCCGCGGCGACGGCGTCAAGATTGGACATGTCCACCGGGGTGTTGCCGATGCCCCACTCTCCCAGCACCCGGCTGATCAGCCGGTACGTGCCCCCGTACGCGTCGTTGCCAAGCACGATGTGGTCGCCGGGGCGGGTGAGCGCGCGGATCATCGAGTCCTCGGCGGCGAGGCCGGAGCTGAACGAGAACGCTGCGGTCCCGCCTTCCAGCGCGGCGAGCTGGTCCTGCAGGGAATCACGGGTGGGGTTGGTCCCGCGGCCGTATTCGTAGCCGGCGCGCAGCACGCCGATCGCTTCCTGGGCGTAGGTGGAGGAGAAATGCACGGGCGGCACGACGGCGCCGGTGCGCGGCTCGAACTCCTGGCCGGCATGCACGGCCCGGGTGTTGAAGCCGGGGATTTTCGACGAGGGGCTTTCTGGCAAAGACATGTGCGTTCCTTTCGGCCGGGCGCCGGGCCCCCGGGGAGGGCGGTCCGGTTTCCGGGTCAGTGTGCGGTCAGTTGCAGGTCAGTTGCTCAGGTAGGCGAGCAGGTCGTGGCGGGTCAGGATCCCCACCGGGGCGCCGACGAACGTCACCATGAGGGTGTCCGCGTCGGAGAGGAGTTCGCGGGCCGTCGAGATCGATTCGAGCGAGCCGATGACCGGCAGCCGGGCCTCCATGTGTTCGGAGATCTTGTCCGACAGTTTGGCCTCACCGCGGAACAGCTTCGCGGTCAGGGTGCGTTCGTCGACGGCGCCGAGGACCTCGCCCATCACCACGGGCGGCTCCTGGGACAGCACCGGGATGTGCGAGACCCCGTACTCGTTCATGATGTTGATGACATCACGGACGCTCTCGTTGGGGTGGATGTGCACCAGGTCCGGCAGTTCCCCGGTCTTGGCCTTGAGGATTTCCCCCACGGAGGCTTCGTCGCCGCTGGCCAGGAAGCCGTAGGAGCGCATCCACTGGTCGTTGAAGATCTTGGCCAGGTAGCCGCGGCCGGAGTCCGGCAGAATCACGACGACGACGGCGTCGTCCGGCAGGTCCTTGGCGACCTGCAGGGCGGCGACGACGGCCATGCCGGAGGAGCCGCCCACCAGGAGGCCTTCTTCGCGGGCGAGCCGGCGCGTCATCTCGAAGGAGTCGGCGTCGCTGACCGCGATGACGTCGTCCGGGACCGATTTGTCGTAGTTGGCCGGCCACATGTCCTCGCCGACGCCTTCGACGAAGTACGGCCGGCCTGTGCCGCCGGAGTAGACCGAACCTGCCGGGTCGGCGCCGATGATCTTGACCATGCCGCCGTCGGACTCCGCACGGTGCGCGGAAACTTCCTTGAGGTACCGGCCGGTGCCGGTGATGGTGCCGCCGGTGCCGGCGCCGATCACGCAGTGCGTGATGCGGCCGTCCGTGTCGCGCCAGATTTCCGGCCCGGTGGATTCGTAGTGGCTGGCCGGGGCGGCCGGGTTGGAGAACTGGTCGGGCTTGTAGGCGCCGGGGATCTCGGTGACGAGGCGGTCCGAGACGCCGTAGTAGCTCTGCGGGCTGTCGGGGGCGACGGCGGTGGGCGTCACCACCACCTCGGCGCCGTAGGCCTGGAGCACGGCGCGCTTGTCCTCGCCGACCTTGTCCGGCACCACGAAGATGCAGCGGTAGCCCTTCTGCTGGGCCACCAGAGCCAGGCCGACGCCGGTGTTGCCCGAGGTGGGTTCCACGATGGTGCCGCCGGGCAGGAGCTTGCCGGTGCGTTCGGCCTCCTCGATCATCTTCACCGCGATGCGGTCCTTGATGGAACCGCCGGGGTTCAGGTATTCCAGCTTCACCAGGACCGTGGCCCCGATGCCGTCGGTAACGTGGTGCAGCTTGACGAGCGGCGTATTGCCGATGAGGTCCAGAACGGACTGGGCGTACTTCATAGGTACAAAGTTACCGTCTCCACCCGCCAGGGGCGGATTCCTTCACGTCGGGGCGGACCCCCGGCGGCACCGGGTGCGAAGATTATGCGGTGAAGCGTGGGTCCGGCCGATGAGCCTGAAGGGTTATCTGCTCCCCGCCGGCATGCTGGCGGCAGGATGCGCGGCGCTGTTCACCGGGCTCCTGCCCTGGCCGGCGTTCCAGGAACTGGCCGCCCGCACCGTACCCGTCCTGGCGTTCGTGGTTGCCATGTCCCTCGTGACGGAAATGGTGGACGACGCCGGGCTGTTCCGGGTGGTGACGGAGCGTCTCGCCGCGCTGGGCCGGGGCCGGGTGTTCCTGCTGTGGCTGCTGGTGGTCGGCCTGGCCACCGTCTCCACCGTGTTCCTGTCGCTGGATACGACGGCGGTGCTGGTGACTCCTGTCGTCGTGCTGCTGGCGGTCCACGCCCGGATCCCGCCGCTGCCGTTTGCCCTCACCACGATCTGGCTGGCCAACACCGCGTCCCTGCTGCTGCCGGTCTCGAACCTGACCAATCTGCTGGCCCAGGACCGGCTCAACTTGAGTCCGGCCGGCTTCGCCAACCTCGTGTGGGCGCCGGCCCTGGTGGGAATCCTGGTGCCGATCGGTCTTCTGTGGCTGGCGTTCCGGAAGGACCTGTCCGGCCGCTACGGGCCGCAGCCGGTCCACAAGGCCCGGGACAAGGTGCTGCTGTATTCGGCGTCGGGGGTGATGGTGCTGCTCCTGCCTGCGCTCGTCTCCGGCGTACCCGTGCAGATCCCGGCAATGGCCGCGGCAGCGGTTCTGCTGGTCCTGTTCCTCTGGCGCCGCCGCTCTGCGCTGCGCTGGACGATGGTTCCCTGGCGGCCGCTCATGCTCACTGCGGGGCTGTTCATGGTGGTGGAGGCGCTGCACGCAAACGGCCTGACGCAGGCCCTGTCCGGGATCGCCGGTTCCGGTGAAGGCCTGCCGGCTCTGCTGCAACTCGCCGGTCTGGGCGCCGGAGCCGCGAATGCCGTGAACAACCTGCCCGCCTACCTCGCGCTGGAACCGGCGGGCGACTCTCCGGTGCGGCTCGCCGCCCTGCTGATCGGCGTGAACCTTGGCCCGCTGGTGACCCCCTGGGCGTCGCTGGCCACGCTGCTCTGGCACGAACGGCTCCGCACGCTCAACGTCGAGATCCGCTGGGGAGGGTTCGCAGTGGCCGGGCTCGCCGCCGTCGTCCTGACCGTCCCGCTGGCCGTCGCGGCGCTCTGGCTCACCTCGGGCATGCCCTGACGCGGCCCGGGTTCCTCAGGCGCCGCCCGGGTTCCTCAGGCGCCGATGTCGTTTCCGGCGGCCGCCCCGCCGCCTTCGGCCGCGGCGTTCTGCCACAGACCGATGATGTTGCCTTCGGTGTCCCGGAAGTAGGCGGCCCAGCCCATGGTGCCGACTTCCTGCCGCGGCTGGACAGTGCTGCCGCCCAGGGCCGCGATCTTCTCCAGCGACGCGTCGATGTCGTCGACGTCCACCGTGACTAACGGGGAGGTGAGGTGTCCCTCGCGCCGGAACATGCCGCCGTTGATGGACCCCGGCACGGAGGGCATGCCCGTTTCATCCGACGGCGTCGTCATGAGCATGGCGTAACTCATCTCCGGCACGGGGCTGATCTTCCAGCCGAACGCCGAACTGTAGAACTCCCGTGCGCGGTTCTCGTCGTCCGCGGGGATCTCGAAATGTACTACTCCACCAGCCATCACACTCTCCTAAGAACAGGGATCCCGGGCCTCCGGGCAGGCGTGGTGGCTCCACGCCACAGCCGAAGTCTAGTCCCGCCCAAACCCGGAGTTAAGGGCCTCCGGCGACTGCGTGGGACGGGCCATAACGGCTGCTGTCAGGCGTTCGTGGAATCATGGTCGGATGACCATTGCAGACGTCCCCGCCGGCATTGCCGCCGCGGCGGACGGCTCGCTGCGGTGGCACCCGGGCGGTCCCTTCGACTTGGTGCAGACCATCGGCACGCTGCTGCGCGGGCACGGCGACCCGTCCATCCGCACCGCACCGGACGGCCTCTGGATGGCGTTCACGACGCCGTCAGGCCCCGCCACGCTCCGGCTGGCCGTGGCTTATCCGCCGGACCGCCCCGCCGCCGATCCCGCCGTCGAGGTCCAGGCCTGGGGGCCCGGCGCCGCCGATGCCGTCAGTTCCGCGCCGCGGATGCTGGGCCGAGACGACGACTGGTCCGCCTTTGATGAACCCGCGTTCCACGCCACCCTCCCCCGGATGGTCGTTGAGGCCCGACGCCGGAACCCCGCCGTGCGGCTGCCCGCCACCGGCCGCCTCATCGACTCCCTCGTGCCCACCATTCTGGAGCAGAAGGTCACTGTGATCGAGGCCCGGCGCGGCTACCGCTACCTGATGTACCGGTACGGAACGCCGGCCCCCGGCGCCGGAACGGTCGCGCCGGCGAATCTGCTGGTGCAGCCCACCGCCGAACAATGGCTGCGCATCCCGTCCTGGGAATGGCACAAGGCCGGGGTGGGTCCGCAACGGTCGGCGACTGTCATGCGCGCGCTGCGTTCCGCCGTCGCGCTGGAACGTCTCGCCGCGCTCCCGGCCGCGGAGGCCTACGCGAAGCTGCAAACGCTTCCCGGTATCGGCGCCTGGACCGCGGCGGAAGTCGTCCAGCGCACGCACGGCTGCCCGGACTCCATTGCCGTGGGCGACTACCACCTCGCGGCGTACGTCGGCGCGGCGCTGACCGGCCGCAGGACTGACGACGCAGGGATGCTCCGGCTGCTGGCTCCGTGGGCCGGGCACCGGCAGCGCGTGGTCCGGATGATCGGCCTCAGCGGCTTCCGCAAGCCGACGTTCGGCCCGCGGATGACCATCCAGGACCACCGCGGCCACTAGGCCCGTCCCCAAAATGCAACGCGGGGCCACTTAGCGCCCGTCCCGGGCGACTTTATCGGCGCGATGTGACCCCGCGTTGCTTTTGAGTGAGGGTCAGGTTCGAGGGAGCCGGGCTCTTTTGATCCGGCCGATGACGCCCTCGAAATCCTCGGCGAGGTCATCGGCGTTGACTTTGAAGTACGCCCAGCCCGCGTTGCGGAACGCCTCATCCCGCCGGTTGTCCCGGGACTGCTGTTCGCGCGTGAGGTGGGGTGCGCCGTCGTACTGGATGGCGATTCGGAACCTCCGGTAGCCCAGGTCTGCGGCCGGCGAGCGCGGATCGTCCGGATCGATTTTCACCTGCAGCTCCGGCTCCGGCAGCCGCGCGTCCAGCAGGGCCAGCCGCAGGAAGGTCTCCGGGAAGGAATCCGCGCCCACCCGCATCTCGTCGAGGGCGAGCCGGGCTTTCTCGACACCTTTCATGTTGGGATGCTGCCGGATGAGCAGCCGCAACCCGTCCTTATTGGCATACGGCTCGGACCGCTGCTCAAGGCCCGGCCGGGGAACCCTGATGATCTGGTCACCCAAGGCGATGAGGTAGTTGAGCGGCAGGACCGCGGCCAGATCCAGCCAGGTCCGGGGCGGCGCTGTCACGCGGATGCCGTCGACGTCGGTCAGCTCGCCAGGATTGGACCGCACCCGGTGGCCCGTCACACCGGCCCGGCGAACCCGGGGCAGTTCATGCGGCTTGCTGAGGTGGATGGTGGCACAGCCGCCCAGCCAGGGCGGCAGCCCCAGCAGGGTCAGGACTGCGGCGGTTTCGTGCGAGACCCAGGCGCCCGGTGTCGCGGCGGTCAGCACGCGGGCCCGTTCGATGACTTCCAGGTGCCGGCCGGCGGGCAGATAGATGAGACGGCCGCCGCCGGACAGGTCACGCGCACGCAGGCGTTTAGCCGAAACACCGAGCTCGCGGGACTCATAGACCGTGAACGGCGTCTGGGCGAGACTTTCGGGGAGCGGCGAGATGCGGACCATGCGCTCCATTGTGGCCTCGAAGCAAGCCCGGCGCAGAGGTTATCCACAGGCCCCGGGAATCACCGCAACGCGGGGTCAGTTCCGGCCCATGCGGGAGTCTCAAAGTCAATTGGTCGTTGCAACAACTGGGTTTAGGCCGCGGTGGCAATGAGTTGGCGCATGCGTTGTTTGGGGGTCTCGAGGTTGAGCGTGGGACGGGGCCGGTTGTTGAGTTTGTCGGCGATGATCTCGAGGTCCTCGGCGGT
>NZ_JBFRDB010000038.1:0-16569 GCF_052113365.1 Arthrobacter sp. YAF17
GTTACGGCCCATCCCACGCCCCGGGATGGGCCGGAAGTGACCCCGCGTTGCTTTGGGGGTTAGTGCCCGGACGCGGCCAGTTCGGCCAGCAGTTCCGTCTTGCGTTCCTCGCTCGCGAAGGACGAGCGGATCGAGTTGGCCGCCATCCGCACGCAGTCGAACTCGGATAGGCCGATCACGGACTTCAGCTGCACGAAGTTGTCGTCCACGTACCCGCCGAAATACGCCGGATCGTCCGAGTTCACGCTCACGTTCAGCCCGGCCGCGAGCATCGCCGGCAGCGGGTGCTCCTTCAAGGTGTCCACTGCCCGGAGCCGGACGTTGGACAGCGGGCACACCGTCAGCGGCATAAGCTCCTGCACCAGCCGTTCCACCAGCTCCGGATCCTCCATGCAGCGGATGCCGTGGTCGATCCGCTCCACCTCCAGGAGGTCCAGCGCGTCGGTGATGTACGACGGCGGGCCCTCCTCGCCGGCGTGCGCGATCCGGTGCAGCCCGGCGTCCTTGGCCCGGGCGAACAGCCGCTGGAACTTCGCCGGCGGGTTGCCCACCTCGGCCGAGTCGAGGCCGATGCCCGCGATCGGCGCGTCCATGGCCAGCAGCTGTTCCAGCACCTCCAGCGCGGAGTCCTCGGACAGGTCCCGCAGGAATGCTGCGATGAGCAGGGTCGAGATGCCGAACTCCTCCCGGGAGTTCGCCAACACCGACGCCACGCCGTTCACGCAGGTCTCGAGCGCCACCCCGCGGGACACATGTGCCTGCGGATCCAGCATGATCTCGGCATGCCGCACCCCGGCGACCGCAGCCCGGGACAGGTACGCCCGGGTCATGTCCGCGAAGTCCTGCTCGGTCTGCAGCACGGCCATGTTGGCGTAATACAGGTCCAGGAACGACTGCAGGTCCGTGAACTCATAGCGGGAGCGCAGCTCGTCCAGGTCCGCATAGGGCAGCTGGATCCCGTTGCGTTCCGCGAGGGCGAAGATCAGCTCGGGCTCGAGGGTGCCCTCGATGTGCAGGTGGAGCTCCGCGACCGGCAGCGGACCGTGCACCTCCTCCGGGACCTCGGCGAATTCGGGAACCTCGGGGGTGGCGGGTGCTGTGCTGTCCGGTGCAGCGCCTTCGGGGGCGGCGGCGCCGTCGTTAGTTTCCATTCGGTAAGGATATGCCCGCGGGTGCCAGACCCGGATAGAGTCGATTGGATGCACAGTGATCAGCATGCTTCCGATTCCACCGGCCCGGCCGTCCCGGGGCTGGGCGCCGGCCACCCCACGGACGGCTTCGTCCGGGTCCGCGGCGCCCGGGAGAACAACCTGCGGAACGTGGACGTGGACGTGCCCCGCGACGCGATCGTCGCCTTCACCGGCGTCTCGGGCTCCGGCAAGTCCTCGCTGGCCTTCGGCACCATCTACGCCGAAGCGCAGCGCCGCTACTTCGAGTCCGTGGCGCCCTACGCCCGCCGGCTGATCCAGCAGGGCCACAACCCCAAAGTGGAAATGATCACCGGACTGCCGCCCGCCGTCGCACTTCAACAGCGCCGCGGCACCCCCAGCTCCCGCTCGACGGTGGGCACGGTCACCACGCTTTCCAACTCGCTGCGCATGCTCTTCTCCCGCGCCGGCAGCTACCCCGACGGCGCCAGCCCGCTCGATTCGGACGCGTTCTCCCCCAACACGGCCGCCGGCGCGTGCCCGGAGTGCCACGGCCTGGGCATCGCGCACACCGTCACCGAAGCCTCGCTGGTCCCGGACACGTCGCTGAGCATCCGCGACGGCGCGATCGCCGCGTGGCCGGGTGCCTGGCAGGGCAAGAACCTGCGCGACATCCTCACCCACTTGGGCCACGACGTCGACACCCCCTGGCGGAAGCTGCCCAAAAAGGACCGCGACTGGATCCTCTTCACCGAGGAACAGCCCGTGGTGGAAGTGACACCCCAGCGCGACCGGGTGGCCAAGCCATACAAGGGCCGGTTCTGGAGCGCCAAGAGCTACGTCCTGCATACGCTCGCCGATTCCAAGAGCACCACCATGCGCGACCGGGTGCTGCGCTTCATGGAAACGGGCCCGTGCCCGGTCTGTGGCGGCGCCGGCCTGACCCCCGCCGCGCTGGCTGTGACGTTCGCGGGCCGCACCATCGCGGAGCTCAACGCCGTGCCCATGAGCGAGCTTGCCGAAGTCATCCGCCCCACCGCCGAACTTAAGGAGGCAGGGACCGCCTCCCGCAAGCAAACCTCCGGCGAGGGCAACGAGGTGGCCGTCGCCATCACCCGGGACCTGCTCCAGCGGGTCACCGTGCTGCTGGACCTCGGCCTGGGCTACCTCGCGCTGGGCCGGTCCACGCCCACCCTTTCCCCCGGCGAGATGCAGCGGCTGCGGATCGCCACCCAGCTGCGGTCCGGGCTTTTCGGTGTGATCTACGTGCTGGACGAGCCCTCCGCCGGCCTGCACCCGGCCGACGCCGAGCCCCTCCTCGCGGTGCTGGACCAGCTCAAGTCCTCCGGCAACTCGGTGTTCGTGGTGGAGCACAACATGGACATCGTCCGGCGCGCCGACTGGCTCGTCGACGTCGGCCCGCGCGCCGGTGAGGGCGGCGGCGAGGTGCTCTACAGCGGCCCCGTCGCCGGGCTCGCCGAGGTGGACGCGTCCGTGACCCGGCCGTTCCTGTTCCCGAACGGGTCAGGTGCCGCGGACCCGGCCGCAGCGGCCGCTTCCCGGACCGCGGACCGTTCCGGTACAGCGGACGGTTCCGGAGCGGACGACGGCGGCAACGGTCACCGGCGCGGCTCGGCCGGTTCTTCTGCGGCCGGTACCCGGCGGGAGGCTGCCGGCTGGCTGGAACTGCGCGACATCAGCCGCCACAACCTGCGCGAACTCGACGCCGATTTCCCGCTGGGTGTGCTGACCGCCGTCACCGGCGTCTCCGGCTCCGGCAAGTCGACCCTGGTCAGCCAGGTGCTCGCCGAGGTGGTGGGCGCCCGGCTGCATCCCGACGTCGACGCCGCGGCGAAGGTAGCAGACGCGGAGACCGCCGACGCCGAGGCCGCCGGCCTGCCCAGCGCCCCGGTCAGCGTGGGCCCGGTCTCCGGGCTGGACCAGCTGGACCGGCTCGTCAAGGTGGACCAGAAGCCGATCGGCCGCACTCCGCGGTCCAACCTCGCCACGTACACCGGCCTGTTCGACGCGGTCCGCAAGGAATTCGCGGCCACGGACGAGGCCCGGGCCCGCGGGTTCGGCGCCGGCCGTTTCTCCTTCAACGTCGCGGGCGGCCGCTGCGAGATCTGCCAGGGCGAGGGCTTCGTCGCCGTCGAGCTCTTGTTCCTGCCCGGCAGCTACGGCCCCTGCCCGGAATGCCACGGCTCGCGCTACAACCCCGAAACGCTCGAGGTCACCTATCGCGGCAAGAACGTCGCGGAGGTCCTCGGCATGACGGTCAACGCCGCCGCCGAGTTCCTGGACGCGGTCCCTTCCGCCGCGCGCAGCCTGCAGACCCTCCGTGAGGTGGGCCTGGGCTACCTCCGGCTCGGCCAGCCGGCAACTGAACTCTCCGGCGGCGAAGCCCAGCGCATCAAGCTGGCCACGGAGCTGCAGCGCGCCCAGCGGGGGCACTCGCTGTACCTGCTGGATGAGCCCACCACGGGCCTGCACCCGGCCGACGTCGAACTCCTCATGGCGCAGCTGCACCGGCTGGTGGACGCGGGCAACACCGTGATCGTGGTGGAGCACGAGATGGACGTGGTGGCCGCGGCGGACTGGGTGATCGATCTCGGCCCTGCCGGGGGCGACGCCGGCGGCAAGATCATCGCGGTGGGGACGCCGGCCGCCGTCGCGCGTTCCAAGAAGAGCCGGACGGCGCCATACCTCGCCGCGGTCCTCGGCTGAGGCGGATCCGGGTGCCCCGGCAGAAAGACGACTGATTTTACCGGGAACGCCGCGGAAAATAACGTCTTGATAACGGCGGGGCCTTGTCTTAACCTTGGGACCATGCCCGGACACCGGGCATTGAGTGCCCGGTGCTGCCACCACCAGATACTGCCCGACCGGTAGACACCGTAATGACCTCTATTGTCAGGGGCGGGCAGTAGTGCGACAACGTCCGGGGACGGACCGAGCACCGGTGGCCCTCAGGAGCATCTGTCCCATGAAAAAATCAACCTACAGCACTGCCGCACGCCGCGGCGTCACTCTTGCGGTCGTCTCGATCGCGGGCGTCGCGTTGTCCGCCTCGGCTGCCAACGCAGCCGTTCCGGCTACAGCCCCCGCTTCCACGTGGGATTCGCTGGCCCAATGCGAAAGTGGCGGCAACTGGGGCATCAACACAGGAAACGGTTTTAGCGGCGGGCTGCAGTTCACCCCCAGCACCTGGGCCGCGTACGGCGGAACGGGGTCTGCTGCCAACGCCAGCCGTGAACAGCAGATCGCTGTTGCCGAAAGGGTGCAGGCAGGCCAGGGCTGGGGAGCGTGGCCGGCCTGCGCCGCGAAGCTGGGCCTGAGCGGCGGCACGATAGCTCCGCAGAGCTCGTCGAAGTCAGTGGCGCCGGCCAAGGTGCCCGCCAAGGCACCCGCACGGACCGTCGCCCCCAAGGCGGCTCCCAAGACCGTGGCACCCAAGGCAGTCCCGAAGGTTGCCGCTACTAAGGCGGCGCCTCAGGTCGCGGCCACTAAGGCCGCAGCACCGCGCCACGCGGCGGCCGTCGCCCTGAGCGGCAAGACCTACACCATCCAGAGCGGCGACACCTTGAGCAAGGTCGCCGAGCAGCTCAACATCGCCGGCGGCTGGCAGTTGCTGGCCGACGCCAACGCCAACACGATCGGCAATCCTGATCTGGTGTTCCCGGGCCAGGTGCTGCAGCTGCCGGCCTGATCGGCCCGGCTGGGCTGATCGGCTGGCTCGCTTGGTCGGCTCGCAGCAGGCGGTTAAACCACGACGCCGGAGCGTTCCCTCAGGGGGACCCTCCGGCGTCGTGCTGTGTTGTGTTGTTGTGCAGTATTGCGTTAAGCCCTGACCTAGGCGGCGATCGGAATCTCCCGCACGATCCGCACTTTCCAGGCAGTGTCGTCGCTGGTGTCCAGCAGGGCCACGGTGCCCATGGCCAGGTGCAGGGCGACGCGCTTGGCGGCGAGGAGTTCGAGGTAGAGGTTCTCGTTCATTCGCGCCGGAGCGTCGATGACGTACTTCACGGCGTCGCGGACCTTCCGGTAGTTGTCGCTCTTCTCGCGGTGGAGGTGCAGTTCCAGCATCTGCCGCTGCTTGATCTTCGGCTCGTGGCGGTTCAGCCACGACACCGCAGCGTGGACCGCCACGACGACGGTCAACGAGACCACATAAACCTCCCAGCCGCTGGAGAGCAGGAAAAGGGGAAGGTTGGCGATCGCCACCACCGCGATGAACAAGCGGAGTGCCAGGAGGCGCCGCATGGTCAGCGCGACAGACGCCATCGCCGTCCGGAAGCCGTTCTGCTCAGAACGGGCCGCGGCCGGATCAATGGTGAACTCTTCCAGGACGAGGATCCCGTGTGCTTCCGGGCCCAACATTCGTCCGTACTTGGGCAGGCTTGCGGGCGCGGGCGGCGCCTCAGATGCAGTTACTGAAATATTCGACATAGGCGTGTCTTCCGTGCGCGCGGTGGTGTTTATGCTAGTTTACGCGCCGATCGCGGGGGCTGTCTGTCCCATTCCAAAATGTGAACACGCTCACCCGCGGCCTCCCGCAATTGGTGCATTGGCTCCGTGGCCTCAAACTGGAGAGATGCAGACTTTTCTCCCCTTCCCTGATTTCCAGCAGAGCGCCGCGGCCTTGGACCGAGCGCGGCTCGGCAAGCAGCGCGTTGAAGCGCTGCAGACCCTGCGTGCGCTGGTGATCCCCGAGTACGGGTGGCAGTCACACCCGGCCATCCGGATGTGGATGGGGTATGTTCCCGCGCTGACAATGTACGGCCTCGCTATGGTCGACGAGTGGACGGCCCGCGGCGGCGAGGACACCACCCGCGAGAAGATCATGGAATTCGCGCCCCAGGCCGCACACCCCGACTATGCAGCGAAGATCCCGATGCCGCCCTGGCTCGGCGCCCCCGAGTTGCACCTCAGCCACCGCTCCCGGCTGATCGCCAAGGACCCGCGGTTCTACACGGAACTTTTCCCTGATACCGATCCTGACCTGGAGTACGTCTGGCCCGAGCCCAGGCATGAGCTGGTCCCCGAGGACCCTGCCGGTGACCGCATGTGGGTCCTCCGCCTCCCGCTCGGCGACACCAAGCCGGACAAGCTGGACACCGTCAGCCTGCCGCCCGTAGGCAAGGCCAAAGCCGCCCCCGCGGGCGAAGACGATTACCAGTTCGTGTACGCCGACTCCGGTTCCCGCCGGCCCAAGGTGCGCAAGCTCCCGCCCAAGCAGCTCGTCAAGAAGCCCACGCGCAAGCGCCAGCACCAGGAAGATGCCTTCACCACGCTTCCGGGCAACTCGACGATTGCCGTTCCGTTCGACGGCGGCGCGTCTTTCGCCGTCGGCAAGGTCCTGGGCCGTCCGATCACCGTGGAAGGCCGCTTCGCACGCAACTTCAAGGTGGACGAGATCCTGAGCCGCTCGGACTTTGACTACCCTGCGCTACTGCAGGATCCGCGCGTCTTCTTCCCGATCCCGGCGCAGTAGGGACGCGTTCGACGGCAGGCGGGCCAAGTAGCCCGACGTCGGCCGCCGCCGTTGGTGTTCGGCGGCGAAAGGCTGTCGGGACAAAAGGCGGCCTATCTGCAGACGTAAGTCTTTTCCCACTCGGCCCCTGTCCAGCTGCCCACCCKGGCTTTGATGACAAGCGTGTATGTTCCGCCCGTTGCCGACGTCCTGCTGATGGCAAAACCGCCGGGGACCACAGACTTGCTCGTGGTGCTGCCATCGGGCGCCGTCAGGGTTGCGATATACGAAGTTGCCTTGCTGACCGCCGCGAAGCTGGTGATGTTGACGGTGATGCCACGAGGGCTGTTGTTACATGTACGGTTGCCGTTCGCCGTCGTAGGCGCCGGGATGGAATACGTCCCGACGGCCAGCGTGCCGCCGGTTTTTGCTGTGAAGGTTGCGTAGGCAAGCCCGGGAGCGCCCAGTACTATCGCCACGGCCACCGGCACGGCCAGCAGACGGCGCAGTCGCACCAGCCACGCGGACGAGAACCGCGGGGCTGCTGAAGCTGAAGTGGGCTGGACGACGTTCACTGCGGACTTTCTCTCTGGCGGCTGACTTCCTAGCTATAACTCTGACAGCCCAGCCTCAAGTCGAAGCGGGGCTCAAGTTCAACATTTGCTCAAGAACAAACCGTGTTAGCCTGAAACCGCTGTGACACGTGGGGTTTGTGTGACTTGAGTTCTCTTCAGAAGCTGGGTTCATGTTTGATTCACCGGGACAACTGCGAGCTGTAGTCGTCGACGACGACAGTGACGTCCGCCTGCTTATTCGCCGGACGCTGGAAATGCAGGGCTTCGCCGTCACCGAGGCCACCACCGGGACCGAGGCACTCCTGGTCATCAATGAACAGCGGCCGGACGTCGTAACCCTGGACCTGAACCTTCCCGATTTGGACGGCGTGGAAGTGTGCCGCCGGCTCCGGAAGTTCTCCGACGCCTACGTCTTTATGATCACGGCCCGGGTGGACGAGATCGACGAGCTGATCGGCCTGGAAACCGGCGCCGACGACTTCATTGGAAAGCCGTTCAGCCCCCGCACCGTCCAGGCCCGGGTGGCTGCCGTGCTCCGCCGTCACCGTCCCACGCCGCAACGCCCGACTCCCCAGCGCCGTGCCAGTGACTTCCTGCCTCCCGGGGCCACCGACCACCGCTCCACCACCCGCTCCGGCTCAGGCGCGGAGGACCGCAGAGTCCCGCAACGCAGGGCCTCCGACGTCGGACCAGTTCCGGCGGAATCCTCGCCAGCCGATTCGGTAGGCGCAGCCGGAGCCGATCGACGTGCCCCTGAGACTTCCCGCGCTGCGGATCCGTCCCGCAGTCCAGAGTCCGCCGACGTCCTCCGACACGGGCCCCTCGTCGTCGAACCCGAGGGCCGGACTGCCTCCCTGGACGGCGTCGAACTGGTTTTGACCCGCACGGAATTTGACCTGCTGGAATCGTTGACCGGCGCACCGCGCCGGGTGTGGACCCGCAAAGCCCTCCTGACCAAGGTCTGGGGCAATGAATGGGCCATGGACGAACACCTCGTTGAAGTCCATATCGGCAACCTGCGCAGGAAGCTTGGCGACAAGGGCCGGGAACCGCGGTTCATCCGCACCGTCCGCGGCGTCGGGTATCGAATGGCTCCAGCGGAAGAGGTGGGGTAGCTGTCCCCGGCATCGCCAGCCCGCTCCGCGGCCCCTGGCTCCTCAGCCACTGACGTGAGCCGGGATTCCCAGCTCCTGGAATACGGACTGCCACACCTCGAACCCCTCACAGTCCAGACCGGACCGGGGACACCCGATACGCTGGGCCAGCTCCAGAAACTGCTGGTTCTTGCCACCAGTTCAACCGGCATCCCGTTTGGCGCGGTCAACATCATTACCGCTGACAGGCAGCACCACGTTGCGGCATTGGGGATCGACCCGGGCGTCTGTTCCCTCGAGGATTCGATGTGCGCCAGCGTCTTCCTCCGCGGCGAGACCACTGTTGTTCCCGACGCGTCCCGGGACCCGCTGTTCCGGGACCACCCCTTTGTCACAGGAGACGTCGCGTCTATCCGGTTCTACGCTTCGGTCCCGCTCACCACGGCTGCGGGATTCGTCCTGGGTTCGCTGTGCGTCTTTTCGCCCGAGCCCGCCCGACTCTCCCCAGACCAAAAAACGGCGCTGGAAATCATCGCCTCGCAGGTGGTTGAGGTGTTCGAACTCCAGCACCACGCCCGCATGCTCGCCAGAAGCCTGGATGAGGCACGGAACAGCAACGCGCTGCTCGAATCGTTCGCCGGACGCATCAGTCATGATCTGCGAACTCCGCTGACCAGCGTCATCGGCTTCAGCGAGCTCGGTGAGATGAGAAACCCGGCGGAGGCCGAAGACTTCCGGATTATTGGCAGGACTTCGCGCCGGATGCTGGCCATGGTGGACGACATTTTGTCCTTCTCCCGGATCGGCGGCGTGCTCCGGCCCTGCCAGGTGTCTCTCTCCGCTTTGGTCCAGGAAGTTGAAGAGGACCTGGCTTTCGGCTTCAAGGAGTCCGGGGCGGAAATCAGGGTTTCCGACGCCGCCCTGCACGCGGACGCCGAACAATTGCGCATTCTCCTGCAGAACCTCATCCAGAATGCCGTGGCCTACCGTCGGCTGGACGTCCCTCCGAGAATTCAGGTCACGGCCGAGGCTGTTCCTGATGGCGTGGCCGTCCACGTGCGGGACAACGGCAAGGGCATACCCGCTGGGGAACGGATCAACGTCACTGATCCCCTTGTCCGGTTGCACCGCGCTGACGACCCTCCCGGCTTCGGGCTGGGGCTGGCAACCTGCGTGCGGATTGCCCAGGCCCATGGAGGACGGCTGGAGATCGGCTCGGCCCCCGGCGGCGGAACCACCGTCTCGGTAATTCTCCCTGCGTTGGCGCTTCCCGGCTCTGCGCCGACTACAGCTACGGCCGACGCCGGCTAAGACTCCGGGTGTGTCCTCGCTGGTGCGGGGCCGGAGGATCCAAGGAGCGCATCCAGGTGGCGGGCGAAGTCGGCCGCATTGGAATCGAGTCCCCCGGCAGCAGCCAGGGCCGCTTCGAGGTTACCGGCGCGAATGCACTGTTCGACCGCGCGGCTTTGGGTTTCGAGTTGAACCGCACCGGCCATCGCCGCAGATGTCGCGACACTGCGGATCGCGGCCAGGGCGCCATCGCTCTTGCCCTCAATCAGGTTTTGGTGAATGCGCGTGAGCTTGTCCGGCAGGTGTGAGACGAACCGGCAGACGAAACCCACGGCATATGACCTCGAATCCAGCTCGACGGCAAGGCGGTCGAGCTGGCTGGTGTCCAGGACCATTCCGTTGCGGTAGCTCATGCCCGGCCCACGCCCGCGGCCTCCTGATTTTCCGGCAGGGCCTGCTGAGCAGGCTTCCGCCAGATCGATGTCAGCAGCACTACGACAAGCAAGGCGGGCGCCCCATAGAGGAGTACAGACTGCACCAGCGGCTGGCGGAGCGCCCGGATGCCGTCGCCGAGGTAAGGGACGACGCCTGCTGTGGTGTACACATAGTCCTCGGACAGCACAGCCGTCCACGGGTCGGCCCCGGGGTTCGCGTCACCCTTCGTGGTGACGGACGTCGTGCCGGCACGGTTGATGCTTGTCACCCGGTGGGTCTCAATCCGGCGATCGTCAACCGGAATGCTGTAGGTGATGATGTCGCCGACCTTCAGCTCGGAAACCGGAGTCCGCACGCTGACCACAACATCGCCCGGGTTGATCCCGGGCGACATGCTCCCGGTGAGCATGGTGGACGTCTGGTAGTTCAGGAACCGCGGCCCGACGGCGAGAAAAAGAAACAGCAGGGCGGCGATGACCAAGACGATCGTGAAAACCGCCCGTCCCGCCGCGACAACGGCCTTCGACGCCGGGCGCTGTTCGGTTGCCGATGATGTCGTGGCACGCCGCCGCCCGTGAGGAGCGCGAGGGCTGCTGGCTGCCGCCGATTCGTGAGCCTTAAGGTGATTCATGGTGCTCACGGGCGTTCCTCCTGCCGGGGTGGATACTGCGGAAATGGAAGGAATCCGGTCCGGCTGCTCTCGGGCCGGACCGGATTCCAGTCGGAGCAGCCTACTTGCTGGTCGCTCCGCGGAATGTTGCGTCGAAGCTGAACTTGATGGAGCTGTTCTTGCCCTGGAAAGTGTTGTCCGCTGCCGTCGGAACGGACATCGTGACGCGCAGGAAGTCGGTGCTGCCTGCCGTCAGGGACTTCAGGGTATTCGGCAGCGCGTAGACGCCGACCACCCGGCGTGAGGACAGAACGGTGGTCGGAGCACCTGATGAACACGTGTAGGTGAACGCCGGAGCCGTGCCGGCTTCAGTCCAGGCAACAGGGCAGCTATCAACTTGCAGCTGGAGCCCGTTGGTCGCGTCCGTGTCCAGAACTGACGACGTTGTGGCGGAAGTCGTGAGAGTAAGGCCGGTCAGGTTCTGGTCGCCATTGTTGAACAAGGTGACCGCGCGCTGCATAGTATCGCCCGGAATGGCGCCCGTGGCCGCCACGTTGAGTCGGTCGCTGGCACCACCGACCAAGTTCACCGTCGCAGAGTTGACCGCGGTAGAGGCCGAGGTGCTGGCGGTGAAGCCACCGTAGGTGCCCATTCCGGCCACGCCGGCAGCAGCGGCGAGGAGTGCGGCGGAGGCGAGGACTTTGCTGGACGTGGACTTGAGGTTGAGACCCATCGGATATCCGTTTCGTGGAGCCGGGCCGTGAGCACCGGACTAAGTGATTGTTGTAGCCGGCCCCCAAAGGCTGACAAGAACAACGATCCCCGGTTCCTTTCAAGGCAAGGCCTTTGTGGAAGACAAGATCACTTCAAGATTTCCTCAAGCCGACTCATTGTGGCCTTCGGCGTGATGGTTGTAAACGACCGACGTTGGCCCATCAACGCGAAGCCAATTTAGCCTTGCCAACCTACCTACTTAGTGACACTATCTATCCGTGGACGACATCGACTTTGAGCATGAGCTGACCCGCGCTGCGCTTCCGCAGGCGGTGCTCGCTGTGCTCAGCCATGGCGAAAGCCATGGGTACGCCATCGCCGAGGTCCTCCGGCAGCACGGTTTCACCCGCATCAAGGGCGGGACTCTGTACCCCCTCCTGAAGAGACTTGAAGATCAGGGCTTCGTTGAGCACACGTGGGTGCACGAGCAGGCAGGTCCGGGCCGCAAGCAGTTCACACTCACCGGGCAAGGCCGCAACGAGCTGGAGCGCTCGGCAGCAGCCTGGCACCGAATGAGCCGGGCCCTCAACCACATCCGCACCATCCGACAGGAACAATCATGAGCTACGAGCGACGCCTGGCCTTCAATCTCAGAATCCGCGGGTTGGCCGAACCCGAGATCGCCGAAGTTATTGGTGAGGTGCGGGCGCATCAGGTCGCCGCAGGAACTCCAGCGGAGGCTGAATTCGGCACAGCCGCGGAGTATGCGAAGCAGTTCCCCAAGATGAAGAGACGGTCGCGGGGACAAACCATCGTGACGATCGGGACGGTATTGGCGATCGCCTACGTACTTTTCGCAGTCCTCCTCACGGTCCTCTTCAGAGTCGACATTCGCGAGTACGTCGGTCCGATCACCCTCCAGCCGGGGCTCGCGCTGATCGTGGCTGGTTTCCTGGCCGGGTTCCTGACCGACTACTTCCAGCCCGTGCAGAACTCACGCGCCTCACGCTGAGGTTCCCTCAGTGGGCAGCTGGCAACGCCAGCCGGGGCTGCTGATTGCGTGCCAGTCTTCCGATCACGGACCCGGAGGGGCTCCCGGAGCGTGGCAGGGCCGCGATTGCTGGCAGACTGGACCTATGACTGTACTCATGGCCGGTTGCGGCGATCTGGGCACCGAGGCCGGGCTGCGGTTCGCCGCGGACGGACACCGTGTGGTGGGCTGGCGGCGTTCGCCGGAGAAACTTCCGGCCGCTATCGAAGGCGCAGCGGCTGACCTGGGTTCCGGGGAACTGCCGGCCATCCCGGCGGACACCGCCGTCGTCGTCGTCGCGATCGCGGCGGACTCGCCGACGGAAGCTGCATACCGGACGGCGTATGTGGACGGGCTGTCGAATGTGCTGGACGCCGTCCTGGGCTCGAGTGCGCCGGTGCGGCGGGTGCTCTTTGTCTCCTCCACCGCGGTGTACGGCGACGCCGGCGGTGGATGGATCGATGAAAGCACGACGCCGGAGCCCGGCGGGTTCTCCGGCCGCATCATCCGCGAGGCCGAGGAACTGCTCTTCAGCCGGCTGGGCGGCACCGGGATCACGCCGGTGGTCCTGCGGCTCGGGGGCATCTATGGCCCGGGCCGGACCCGGCTCATTGACCAGGTGCGCGGCGGAACAGCGGTGGTTCCCGCGGAGCCGCGCTTCACGAACCGCATCCACCGCGACGACGCCGCAGCGGCGATCGTCCACTTGTGCGCCATGGACCCCAGCCCTGCACCGGTGTATCTGGGCGTGGACACCGAACCTGCCGAGCTTGGCGAGGTGCTGCGCTTCCTGGCCGCCGAGCTGGGACTCCCCCAGCCGCCGTCGGATGCGTCTGACGGCGGCGGCGAGCCGTCCCGCGGCGGCAACAAACGGTGCAGCAACGCACTGCTGCGGAGCACCGGATTCGAGTTCGTATACCCGAGTTTTCGGGAAGGTTACCGGGACATCCTGGCCGGCGTAGGCGTACGGTACCCCTAAGGCTTCCCCGTTCGAGCCACCAGCAAGCTTTCCAGTGAGGGACTATGGAACTTCCGGAGATCATCGAAGCCGCCGGCCGGTACATGGACGTGGCCGGCGTGGCCATCATGGTGATCGGCGCCGTCGTGTCCATCCCGCTGGCGCTGCGGGGATTCCAGCCGCGGGGCCAGACGCCGGGCGCCGAACCGTTCTCCGTCTACCGCTCCTACCGGCAACTCCTGGGCCGCTCCATCCTGCTCGGGCTGGAACTGCTCGTGGCGGCCGACATCATCCGCACGGTCGCCGTCGCACCCACCTATGAAAGTGTGGGCGTGCTCGCCATCATTGTGCTGATCCGGACGTTCCTGAGCTTCTCCCTCGAGCTGGAAATCACCGGCCGCTGGCCGTGGCAGAAGGAACCCGACGGGTCCCCGGCTGCTGCGCGGGTGGGCTGAACGCCGCCTGACCTCCTAGTGGACCGTGCTATGGATCCCGACCCCTGGCCCAGGGCCCCGCAACTTCCGGCCCCGATCATCATGGATCAGCGCTGGACGGACGCGGTCTTCCTCCACTGGCGCATTCCTGAGTCTGTTGCCGGCTCGTTTATGCCTCCCGGCGTGGTTCCGGACAACTTCGACGGATCCGCGTGGGTGGGGCTGATCGGCTTCCGCATGCAGGGCGCCGGACTGGGCCGCGGGCCCGGAATTCCGTATTTCGGGAGTTTCACGGAGATCAACGTGCGCCTCTACTCCCGGGAGCCCGACGGCACCCGGGGCGTGGTTTTCCTCAGCCTCGATGCGTCGCGGCTCGCTGTAGTGCTGGCTGCGCGGGCGGCCGGGATTCCTTATGTGTGGTCGCGGGCGGGGTTCCGCGGGGCGGGGGTTTTAGACCCTGTGGCGGCTGTGGATGGCGGGGGTCCGGCGGCAGGCCCCCAAGCTGGGTACCGGGTGCGGCGCTTGCGTGGCGGGGCCCAGAGCAACTTTGCGGTGGCGCCGGAGTTCGACGTCGGAGCAACCGACCCGCTGTCCCTCCACCTCACTGCCCGGTTCGGCCTGCACACCCGGTTCCGCGGGAGGACCCTGTACGTTCCCAACACGCACACGGCGTGGCCGCTGTACCGGGCGCACCTGATTTCTTGTGAGGACCAGCTGGTTGCAGCGTCCGGCATCGACGTCGAGGGACCGCCCGAATCTGTCCTCTTCTCCCCCGGCGTCCGCACCCAGTTCGGCCGCCCGCGAGTCCTCAGCGGGCGGGCCGGACCCAGGTTAGCGGCGCCATCTGGCAGGCCGGACCCGGGTTAGCGGCATCATCTGGCGGGCCGGGTCCCGGGTTAACGGCATCATCTGGCTGAAATTTGTGCACTGCTTCTGGCCGCCCTATTTCTGTCGGTGGTCTCTGGTGCACTGGGTTTATGGAAGCCGCCAAGGATTCATCACCGTTGAGGATCCGGTCTGGGGCAGCGCTCCGGACGGGCACTTCGGTGCGGACGGTCCGGTGCCGCTGGTAGAACTCCGGTCCTTCCAGGGCGGGTTGCCGGGGTCGCGAAAATTGTCGGTGCTCGCTGATGGAATGGTTCCATGAAAGCCGCCAAGGATTTCATCACCGTCGAGGATCCTGCCCGGGGAACGACTCCGGCCGGGCACTCCGGTGAGGGCCGCGTTGAGGACGTGGGCGGCCAGCCCGGCGCGGACAGCGCAGACAGCGTGGACGTGATGTTCGGGGTAGACGGCGCATTGGCGGCTCTGCGGGGCGTGGGTGCGACCGCGATCGGGGACTCTGCGTTGTGGGGGTTCCGGGAGGCGTCGGACTTCGCGGGGCAGGTCGAGGAGCTCTCGCGGACCGTCGAGTATCTCCAGCTCGTCGGGGCCGCCGCCGTGGACCGGACCAGGAAACAGTCTGCAGCCGCCGCCGCGAAGACCACGACGGCGTGGACCACCGGTTGGCGCGATGACGGCACCTACGGAACCCCTGCCACGCCGGATAGCTCAGATTGCGGCTCCGATGCGGTGGCCGATGCCCCTGCCATGGGGGCGCCCCGCGGCACCGCGGGTATCGCGGTCACCGACGTTTCTTCGG
This sequence comes from Arthrobacter sp. YAF17, assembly GCF_052113365.1. Lineage (NCBI taxonomy): Bacteria > Bacillati > Actinomycetota > Actinomycetes > Micrococcales > Micrococcaceae > Arthrobacter > Arthrobacter sp. YAF17. Next base: position 15,404 of record NZ_JBFRDB010000038.1, read on the forward strand.
GTTCGGCGGCCGCGAGGGATGGCACGGCGGGTTGCACGGGGGCGGCGGTGCCGTCAGGTTTGGTGGGCGCGGTGAAGGACTCGGTTGCTGTGGATGACGGTTACCGGAACACGGCGGAGTTTCTGCGGGCGCGGCTGAGGATCAGCGCCGCGGAGTCCCGCCGCCGGCTCTGTCTCGGCGAGGCCCTCCTGCCGCGGCAGGGATTCGCCGGGGAACTCTTGCCACCCGTCCACGCGGAACTCGGGTCCGCTGTCGCCTCCGGTGAGGTCGCGTCCCGGGCCGCGACCATCATCAGCCTGGCCCTAGGCCGGGTCCGGCACGTCTGTGACGCCGAGGCCGCCGCCCGGATGGAGCACGCCCTGACCCGCACCGCGGCCGAGAACGACCCGGACTTCCTCTCCCGCATGGCCCGGTCCTGGGTTGACGCGCTGGACCAGGACGGCACTGAGCCCTCGGAGGAACTCCTGCGCCAGCTGCAGGGTGCATTCATCCGCAAACCCCGCCACGGACTCCAGCACCTGGAGATCTTCGCGACCGCCGAACAGTTCGAACACCTCCTCACCGTCATGAACACCGCCACCAACCCCCGGCCCGCCGGCCCGGATCTCATCGGCGGCCCCGAGACCGCCGCGGGTAACGCGGCAGCCGACGCCCCGTGCACTGGCGTCACGGGCGCCGGGACCTTCGCTGCAAGCTCCGCCGCCACCGGCAGCTCTTCGACGTCGGCCGACGCCACGAATATCGGCGGTAATCCCGGCCTTGACGTCCCCCTCGACCTCCGATCCCGCCCGCAGAAACTCCTCGACGGCCTGGTCGGCGCCTGTAAAGTCGCCCTCGCCGCCGGCACCCTCCCGACCGCGGGAGGACTCCGCCCTCAGGTCATGGTCACCATCGACTACCGCGCGCTCTTCGACCGGCTCGGAAACATTGACGGTGTGGGCGGTCAGCCCGGCGGGAACGGACAGAGCACGGACACTTACACCGGCACCGGCAGTTCCTTCCGCCCGGGCACAACTAAGGCGCACACCGGAACCCTGCTCTTCACCGGGCCCGTCACCGCCTCCACCGCCCGGAAAATCGCCTGCGACGCGGACATCATCCCCGTCCTCCTCGGCGGCGAAGGACGGATCCTGGACATCGGCCGCGCCTCCCGGGTCTTCCCGCCC
>NZ_JBFRDB010000039.1:0-22936 GCF_052113365.1 Arthrobacter sp. YAF17
TCCACTCCACCCCGAGAGACCATTCAGCCGGGGTTTCCGATGAGAAGAACCAGGTCCCGAACTGACATAAATACCTCCGCACGCCAACGCTTGTTGCAAAACGAAGGCCCGGGTCACGCTCGGGGTTGGAGCGAAGGCCCTGACCAAAATGGCTTGCTTTTTGCAAATATAGCCGGGGGCATGCCGGGGGCCTAGGGCGCCCAAATAGTCGAGTAGGGCATCGGCTGAAGTCGAGTAGTTTTCCTGTCCAATACTCGGTTTTTGTCCTGGGATCCGCCAAAAGACCGGAACCGAGACGGCAATGTATGTCAATCTGCCCCGGGGCTCAGAAGGCGAGACTGATCACGAGGCTGATGGTCGTGGCGAGGATGACGGTGCCAAAGAGGTAGGACAGGAGGCTGTGCTTGAGCGCCTCCGCACGGATGCCGTGGTTCTGGAGGGCGGTGTCCGAAACCTGGTAGGTCATGCCCAGACTCGACGCGAGGTAAGCGAAGTCGGTGTACCGCGGCGGTCCCTCCTGGTTGAAGTCGATGCCGCCCACCGCCGTCCCGGATTTCCCGTCCGTGCTGTAATACAACTCGGCGTACCGCAGCGTGAACAGCGTCTGCACCAGCAGCCAGGACAGGGCCACTGACGCCAGCGCCAGCAGCCCGCCGCCCAGGCCGGACCTGCCTTCGCCGCTATGGGAATCAACGACGACAGCGGCCACCGCGCCGAGGCTCGCGAAGGTGACCGAACAGTTCTTCCGGACGCGGGTGTAGAGGCAATCAGGACGGCTCCTGGCCCTGTCGTCCACGGCGAATGACGAGCATGTGGTCGATGGCGCCCAACGTCAGTCGAGGAATCTTGGCAAGCCGTCTCCACAAGAAATAGATCTGGAAGTCCACGCCTTTTCGTTCGGACTTTGATTTGAGGACATCCCTCCAGGAGGCGAAACCCAATCGAATTGATTCCTTCAGGCCGCCAAATTGCCCGCACCGAATCAAAAGAAGGCCCAGATGAGCGCCGACGACGGGCGCGAGGAGTAATGCGGGCGTGTGGCACCACTTGAAGCGAAGTTCACTGCGCCACCTCAATTGACGCCTTCGCAGGGGCTCGCGGTCAGCATTGGGGCAATGCACAACCGGGTCTGAGGTGCCGTGCCTAACGACCATGCCAGCGGCCAAGAGGCGAATCGCTATGTCGGATTCCTCGCAGTAGAACTTATAGGATTCACGCAGGCCGCCGCAGTCGAGTACGGCATCCCGGCGCAGACCGTGCGCGGCACCGATGAAGCTCCTGGTCAGCTCAATCGAACGGCCAGACATATCGCCTTGCATTAGTGTCCCGTTTTCAATAAAGGGAATGGCAATTGCTGCAATGCTGGGTGACGTAAAGTCGTCAAGGGTTTGTTGAGCAGTGTGGGCGGACATAAAGTACGCATCGTCGTCCAAGATGATGACAAACGGTGTGGAAGCCGCCTGGATACAAATATTCCGGGCGGCGATAAGGCCAACATTTGCGCGGCCCACGATGAGCCTTACGCTGGGAAACTGCTCCCGGACGGCCTCTGCCGTACCATCCGAGGACGCGTCATCGTAAACAATGATGGGGATTGGCGGCTCCTGTGTAAGAGCGCTTGAAAGCAACCTCGTCAGATCATCAACCCGGTTATACGTGGAAACACACAAACTGATCTGATTCATTGGCTTAGCCTCGGCGGCGCTCACGGTTCGGCCTTCCGTTGCTGCGCCGTGCGAAATGCCCACTGCGCTTTTAGCCGGTCGAGGCCTTCCTTGCCCACCAAGGTCATGGCCGCCTGCTTCATCAGGGATCGGCCCGAGTCCAGCGCGACCCGGCGTGGCCTCTCCAGCGCGAAGTCCCTCATGAGGTCGAGTCGGCCGACGTCGTCAATGCCGTCGAGCAAGGCTCCGAACGTAGCGCGATACGGGGCCGGCGATACACGCTTCCCGCGGATTCTGTTGCTGACATTGGAATCGTGAACGACTTGGAGCCATGCCGGGGCACCGGTGAGCTCGCGGACGCGCATCGACTGTCCCAGCAGGTTGTGCCAATCCGACCAGCATGTCCGGGCGGCCCCCCATTCTTCCCGGACAGAGCAGAAGGCATTTGACCGGTCCCGGCGGAGGTAAAGGGCGCTGCCACTGGTGATCAGACCGTTGGTCAGGTAGAGCGCCGAACGGATGCCGTCGCTTCCGGCGGCCTGCAGACGTTCGACGAAGTCCGCCGCCAGGCCGTCGTCATTGTCCAGGTTGGTGGTCAGGAGCTCCCGGTGATTCGCTCCGGAAACTGAGCGCAGGTCCTCGAGGAGTTCGCTGCGTCCGACCTCGGCCCGGTAGATGGGGGTGAATGTCCCGCGGTGGTTGAGGTCGTCCATGGCGCTGACCAGCCATTCGGGGCTTTGCGGGTCGAGATAGATAATCCACTTGAAATCCTGGCGGGTCTGTTCAAGCACCGAGGGCAGGCAAAACCGGCGGAATAACTCGATCCGAGTACGCAGCCAGCCATCCTTCGCCCGCACAATGCTCTCGGCACCTGCCGACGGGAGGTTGAACCGGGTCAGCAGCACGTGATCGACGCCGGCGCTGCTTTGATCTCCTGCCGGCGGTCGGAAGGTCCTGGGTTGGCTCATGGCTTGACTCCTTGTAGTGTCTCGAGAATCTGGGCCGCCCTGACGTGCCAGGTATGCAGGGCAGCGACGTCGCGCCGCCGGGGCCCGAGGTCAGCCTCATCCGGGCTGTCGAGGATCCTCCGGACCTGGTTGGCGAAATCGACGGGCCCGGATCCGATGGCGACATGTTCGGTGTCGAGCCAGCGGACTGCCGGCAGGTCGCTCGCAACGACGGGCATTCCGGATGCGAGGTACTCCAGCGTCTTGAGAGGAAAGCTCGAGCGGTTGAATGCCGTGTCCGCATAGGGGGTCAACCCCACACCGATCTCAGCCAGGTGCGGAGCGAGTTCCCGGGACGGGAGTTCGCCGAGCCAGGTCACGTTGGGCGCGGCAAGGAAGGCATCGAGCCGCCTCCCTGTCTCTTCGTCGTGCTCAGTGCGGGGACCGATCACCAGGAGTGGGATTCCGGCGTTCTGGACGGCTTCAAGAAGCTGCATGTCCAGTCGCTCATTCAACTGTCCGATGAGGCCGGCATTCCGGCGGCGCGGCGTGCCATGCTCCCAGCGGTCCGGAAGCTCGCAGCCATTCGGGATCACGACGACGGAAGCGGCCGCGTCGGCGGTCCCCGCCAGGACCGAAGCAAGGGGTGGGGAGACCGTGGCACACACGTCGGCGGTTCGCAGGTTGTCCCGCAGCCGCCTTTGCACCAACCGGCGGGACAGGTTCATGAGTTCGGCTCCCGCAACCCAGTCGTCGGTGACGTACAGGAGCTTTGTTCCTGCGACTCCCGCGGGAAATCTGCTGATCGGCGAGGAGAGAATAGTCGCGAAGGGGCGCAACCGGTGCCGTCGGAGTGCCGTCTTGATGGCGCGGGCCAGAAGGACATTTGCGACGGAGGAGTACCCAAGACGGGCAAATCCGGGGACCGACAGGGAACGCACCCGGGTGATACCCGGTGCCACCTCCATGACTTCGACAGTTCGTAGGCCCCGCCCCCACCGGTTCTGATTGGCCCGGTGTAGGGGAAGCGGCGGATCGATCCACAGGACCGGGACGTCGGCAGCCAAGGCCATGGCGAGCCGGTAGTCGGTTCCGTGCACGTCATCCCAGCGGCTCCCCGGAATATAGAGGAGCACTTCCTGTTCCGGTGTCCGGCGCTTTTTCATGGGGATGCCTGCCGTGCGCCATGAGCAGCAAAGGCCGTGGCCGCAGGCTTGCGACCCGCCAGAGGGAGGGAAGTGAAGCCGTCAGCTGGAGCGGACCCCATCAGCCCAGCTGCGTCGATCCAGTCATCCGACATTTCGAGAACCCCGGTGCGAGGCAACTCGGTCGTCCGTGTCCTCATGATGCTGCCTCCACGGAGTCGGTGGCCGCGAGGGAAAGCTGTCGAAGAATAGCCCGACCGCCTTTCCGGGAAGGCTCGTGGGACTCAAGACCGAAGTCGCCCCCCCGTAGGAGGCCGGAGAGAAGCCTGTAACCGCCGACGGTCGTCGTTCCGTTGATGATGACAAGCGAACAGGTAGACAGGGCAGTGATATCTGCGGCAGTGGGGGGATGGGCGTCGACTTCGTGCAGGCTGATGAGAGTCAGTACCCGTTCGGATCGTGGCTGCCCAAATAGTCCCTGCGTGGATGCTTGGGCGCAGGAATCGACGTGATGCAGGGGAGGAAGCCAAGGGTTCATCCGAAGACCCGCTTCAAGAGCCGCGCGTCCCCTGGCTTCCGGCGTGCCCACTAGGACCGCATACGAAAGCTGTTCTCGGCGGGCGAGGTCCTTGATCGTCGTTGTCCATTCGTCCGACACAATTCGCTGCTTGTACGGGGATAACATCATGCGCGCACGCTGGATCCACCCGGACTTCAGACGAGTCCTGACGGTTCGAACCAACCGCTTTGGAATCCGGCGCCAATATGCTGCACCGTTCGGTCGAATCGGTCGAAGTTCCGCGGGGTGAGCCTGACCGGGTATCGCGCTTTCCTTGAGTAGCTGGGCACTTCCTTGCTGACCGCATGTGAGGAGCATGGTGACGAATTCTTGCCGCCATAAGTCCCAGCTGAGCTCGGGCACAGGGGCAATAGTCGGGCGTACTCCAATCCCTTCGCTGCGAATGGGCATGGTCTCCAGGTCAGGACGCAATGTGGCCAGTACTGAGCGCACGCGGTCCAGCTCAGGGTGCTTCAGGTTGGGAAAGCGGTTCGATGACGAAGCTGCTTTGGTCATCTCGCCGGCGCAAACCAGCGATCGTAGAAAGCACGCCCAAAGAACGGGGTCAGGATCAGCGGCTCCCCGAGCGTCGAGATTCTCAGACACCGCCTGGGTAGCCCAGTCCAATGCAGCCTCACAGTCGCCTTTCGTGAGGCCCGCAAATACCAACCCGGGAATGGCTTCTGGAATGGAGTAAAAGTTCAGGCACTTCAGGAATTCGCGCTCCGCAAGCTGCGGCAGTCCAGACCGAAGCAACCGCCAGCCCGCCGCGAGATAGGTTCTGTCGGTGCCAGGTCCCACGATAATTGGCCGAGGGGAATCCGCTGGGGATAAGGCAAGCGGGCCGCTGGGGTTCTCCTGAGTGATCTTCTGTCCCGGTTTTCGCTCCAGATTCAAGTGGAGCCATTCCAGGACCTGGCTGCGGTTCGCCTCCGTATGCCTCGAATGCACGAGTTCGAACCCGGCTTGGGTAATGCTTCGAAGTTGTTCCTGGTCACTCGACAAGGCATCCAGCTTCTGGAGCACATCATTCGGATCAGCGAAGACACAGTTGACCATGTCTTCGAACCCGAACGCCTCCAATCCCGGGGTCCGCTCGGTTACCAAGCAGGACATTGATGCGGGAATCTCAAGTTGCTTGCGAACGACTTCCTTGGCCATGCTGCCGCAAGTCGGGACAAAGACGCTGGCGTTCAGCAATTTCGCATAGCGTTCACCGTATACAGTTCGCGCCGTAGCTCCGCCCCACCCAAAATGCGGCATGGTCATGGTCGCGTAATTCTTCGACAGTACTCTGCTGACAGCGTTGCGCCATGGATAGTGGGGTTCCTGGCTTCCAGTGACGAGAACTGGGATATTCTTCTCCAGCCCGTAGTCATGAAAAACCGCTGGATCGATTGCGTTCGGCCAGACGAAGAGATTTCCTGCGATGTCGGGCGAATATTCAGCCATGGCCACCGACGTTGTGAAGTAGTTCTCAACCCCCCAGTGCGACATATCGGAGATGAAAACGGCACGCGCGATATCGTATGCGTCAGAATGCAGGAAGCCCAGTTTGGGAATGTCGGACCGGGCCTCTGTATTGGTAATCCGGCGACCCCCGGAATACACCCCCGATTCGAAGACGCTGAGGGCAGGTTCAAATTTGTCGCAGACCTGGCCATAGTCGCAGTCATAGTCAACTACTTCCACTTCGAAAAAGTAACTTAGTGTGCGGACCTGTGCGTCCAAATGCTGCGAAAGAAAAGGCGCAAGCCCGGGTTTGGTCCAACGGAAAAGTAGCATCCTTGGGAGGGCGCCACCTGCACTAGCTGTCATTTTGACCCCTGCCTACTGAAACTTTCTTCCCGAATGCGCCCATCAATGACCCGTAGAAGCGAATTGAACGCAGGACTCGTCCTTGGAGGGGATGGGGAAGGAACTGGACGACCATCGGAACCACCAGGAGGCAATAGGTCGTTCCGCCAACGAGGCCTCCGGCAACGAGGCTGCCCAAAGGTTGGCTGAACCAACTGGAGGCCCACAGTGCCATTGCCCCGGCCAGCACCGAGGCGAAAACCGGGGTGGCCATGGAGACGGCGAGTACCCGCGCTGCCGAGGCGACTGATCCGCGCAGAGACCAGAGGTACATGGGCACAATGACAAGGATAATGACGGCGACGTGGGCATATGCGGCGCCTGTCAGCCCAAGCTGTGAAACCCCCACCGCAACTGAGGGGATCAAGGCTGCTATCCAAACGGATTGGACGACCATGACTGTGCCGGATCGACCCGTTCCAACCAGTAGGTTGGACAGCAACAGTGATAGGGAGAACAGTGCGCCATACACGGCCAGGATAGACAGTACGGGCGCAGCCAAAATCCAGGTCTCCCCGTAGATCACTTCGATAAGCGAGTGGGACAGCGCCACCGTAAGTGCTCCAACCGGAAATGCTATCAACGAAACCATTTGGGTTGCGCGCCTAAGCATTTGCCTTAGGCCATCGGGATCGGATCCTATTGCCGAGAATGCCGGCATGGCTACGCTATTGATCGTGGAGCTGAGCACCGATGTGGACCATGAGGCAACAGTGAAGGCCAGCATGTATATCCCCAATTCGTCGATTCCCAAAGACTTGGCAATAATTGCGTAATCCGCGTTAAGGAGGACGTAGGACAGCAGATTAGCTCCAGCAAGAGGAAGTCCGAATCGGAGAACGGGCATGACCTCAGGTCGTTTCAGCCGCGGCCAATAGTGCCGCTTTACGCTAACGGCCATAACGGCTCCGCCTATTAGCTGTCCCAGGACCCTTGACCAGGCGAAGGCCAGCGCACCGTTCCCCTCGACGGCCAAGAAGATGAGAAGTGCATTCATGGGCAGGAAACTGACGACACTCGCGAGTAAGACTCTGTCTTGCCGGAACTCTCGGACGAGTAGGGCACCCGGGACCGTGAAGACGCCCCCCAAAAAGACAGCTATGGACAAGACGCGAATCGCTTGTGCTGCTTCTGACGCACCCAAGGAAGTTGCCAGTGGCTCCGCAGCGAGGGCCATGATGCAGGCCAGCGTGAAGCTGCTCAAAAGTGCGAGCAGCGCTACGGTGGATGCCACGCGATCCGGATCAAGGTCGCGCCTCGCAATGCAAGAGGACAGGCCCAGTTCGCCGAAACTCGATACGACGGCATGAACCACAAGCGCAACGGCAAAGATGCCAAAGTCGCGAGGCGTGACAATCCGAATAACCAACGCCATGATCGCGATGTTGGTAACTTTCAGGAGCAGGGTGTTGACCCCGCTCCATAGGGCCCCCTTGATCGCACGCACACCCACTTCGGCGTCAGCATTCGTTGCGCCGACTGATCGATCGCCTGGATTAGTCTTGTTCATTTCCGTCCCAGTGCGGCAACCGACTTTTCGGCGATATATTCTTGTGGCTCAGCAGAGATAAGCGGACACATCGGCATGGAGCGGATGAGAACCTGTCGGTACTCATTCAAGGTGGGGATCTCCGCGAGCAATGACGACTTGCCGCTGCCGTGTCCTCCCGTGACAATCAGGGCGGATTCCCTGGGACTGCGGATAAGCGCACGAATCCGAGCAATTTCCTTGTTGCGGCCGAACAAAACCATGACTGCCCCCATTCCACCCCGAGAGACCATTCAGCCGGGGTTTCCGATGAGAAGAACCAGGTCCCGAACTGACATAAATACCTCCGCACGCCAACGCTTGTTGCAAAACGAAGGCCCGGGTCACGCTCGGGGTTGGAGGCATCGGCTGAAGTCGAGTAGTTTTCCTGTCCAATACTCGGTTTTTGTCCTGGGATCCGCCAAAGACCGGAACCGAGACGGCAATGTAGGGCAATCTGCCCCRGACCCTAGAAGGCGAGACTGATCACGAGGCTGATGGTCGTGGCGAGGATGACGGTGCCAAAGAGGTAGGACAGGAGGCTGTGCTTGAGCGCCTCCGCACGAACGCCGTGGTTCTGGAGGGCGGTGTCCGAAACCTGGTAGGTCATGCCCAGGCTCGAGGCGAGGTAAGCGAAGTCGGTGTACCGCGGCGGCCCCTCCTGGTTGAAGTCGATGCCGCCCACCGCCGTCCCGGATTTCCCGTCCGTGCTGTAATACAACTCGGCGTACCGCAGCGTGAACAGCGTCTGCACTAGCAGCCAGGACAGGGCCACTGACGCCAGCGCCAGCAGCGCGCTACCCAGGCCGGACCTGCCTTCGCCGCTATGGGAATCAACGACGACGGCGGCCACCGCGCCGAGGCTCGCGACGTTGGCTGCCAGGATCAGCAGGTCGGTGATGCTGCGGGACGGGTCCTCTGTTGTTGCATGCGCGCGGGTTTCGTCGGGGTCGAAGCGGCCGATCGCAAGCCAGACCCACACGACGTAGGTCAGTGCGGCGACACCCCAGCCCGCGGCGGGAGCTGCCACCCAGTGCCCGGTCAGTCCGGTGACTGCGGCTGCGGTAGCGCCTGCGACGAGCATCGCCGCAAAACGCAGCCGGCTGCGTCGGACAGGGCTGGTGGATTGGAATCCGGTGGTCATTCCCCGATCATGGCACAGGGTTGTCCACATAAAGGCCGGCGCTGCTTCCGGGACCTGGCCGGCGGCGCCTACCCTGGACAGACATGGAATCGCGGAATCCGGTCCCAATGCACTAAGCTATTGAAGTCTGTGCTGCGCCCTGCCCCCGTTCCTGGGGGAATGYGGGCACATGGCACCGCAAATGAACCTCCTGTTACGGAAATGCCGTAACCGCTTAGCCCAAAGGAGGTGGGTTCACATATGCGTCCTTACGAATTGATGGTAATCATCGACCCCGAGGTCGAAGAGCGTACCGTTGAGCCAACGCTTCAGAAGTTCCTGAACGTCATCACGACCGATGGTGGAACCATCGAAAAGGTTGACATCTGGGGCCGTCGTCGCCTGGCTTACGAAATCCAGAAGAAGTCTGAAGGTATCTACGCCGTGGTGAACTTCACCGCTGAGCCGGCTACCGCCAAGGAACTTGATCGCCAGCTGAGCCTCAATGAGACCATCATGCGCACCAAGATCACCCGCCCCGAAGAGCAGAAGGTTGTTGCTGAGTAATCTCAGCTTCAAATTTTCACTCTTCACCCCCCGCAGGAACGAACAAGGAGGCAGTAGATGGCAGGCGAAACCACTATTACGGTTATTGGCAATCTCACCAATGACCCCGAGCTGAGGTTCACACCGTCAGGTTCGGCAGTAGCGAACTTCACCATCGCGTCTACTCCCCGCACCTTCGACCGCCAGTCCAATGAGTGGAAGGACGGGGAAACCCTGTTCCTCCGCGCGTCGGTATGGCGTGAAGCCGCCGAAAACGTCGCCGAGTCCCTGACCAAGGGCATGCGCGTGATCGTTTCCGGCCGGCTGAAGAGCCGTTCCTACGAAACCAAGGAAGGCGAGAAGCGCACCGTTATCGAGCTTGAGGTCGATGAAATCGGCCCCAGCCTGCGCTACGCCAACGCCAAGGTCAACCGCACCCAGCGCTCCGGCGGTGGGGGTGCCGGCAACGGTGCCCAGGGTGGCTTCGGCGGCGGCAACAGCGGCGGCGGCTTCGGTGGCGGTTCTGGTGGAAACCAGGGCGGCAACTCGGGTGGAACCTGGGGCGGCAACCAGCCCGCACAGCAGCAGGATGACCCGTGGGCCACGCCCGGGGTCAGCAATGCAGGCGGCGGCTGGGGCAACGGCCCGGATTCCGAACCTCCCTTCTAAACAACATCTAAGGTTCGACGACGGACCCCGCCGGACGCCGCGAGGCGGACGGGCGCTGACCGCCGTCGGATCACCACCATCCCGTGGATCAATATCCACGGGCTCCATCGAATAGGAGCTCCACGATGGCTAAGGCTGAACTCCGTAAGCCCAAACCAAAGTCCAACCCCTTGAAGGCCGCTGACATCACTGTCATCGACTACAAGGACGTAGCATTGCTGCGCAAGTTCATCTCCGACCGCGGAAAGATCCGCGCCCGTCGCGTCACTGGCGTCACGGTGCAGGAACAGCGCAAGATCGCACAGGCAATCAAGAACGCCCGCGAAGTTGCTCTGCTGCCTTACTCCGGCGCTGGCCGCGGCTAAGGAAGGGATTAACTAACATGGCAAAGCTCATTCTGACCCACGAAGTAACCGGTCTCGGTGCTGCAGGCGATGTTGTCGAGGTCAAGGACGGTTACGCACGTAACTACCTGCTGCCCCGCAACTTCGCCCTGACCTGGTCCAAGGGTGGCGAGAAGCAGGTTGAGTCCATCAAGGCTGCCCGCGCCGCCCGCGAGCACGCTTCCCTGGAAGACGCTCAGAAGCAGGCCGCTGCACTCTCCGCCAAGCCGGTCAAGCTCGTTGTCAAGGCCGGCGAGACCGGACGCCTGTTCGGCACCGTCAAGCAGGCCGACGTTGCTGACGCTGTTGAGGCCGCTGGCCTTGGCCGCATCGACAAGCGCAAGGTTGAACTGCCGACGCACATCAAGTCGGTTGGTTCCTACCAGGCCAACGTCCGTCTGCACAACGACGTTGCCGCTGTGATCGACCTCGACGTAGTCGCAGGCAAGTAGTCGTTTCGACTGACTGAACTGCTGGAAAGCCCCCGCCTCCGGATTCCCCTGGGAACCGGACGCGGGGGCTTTCTGCTGAACTCCAGCGCGTGGTCACTTACGGTGCATGGTGCTCGGCGTTATGGGCTGTAAGTGACCCTGCGTTGCTTGGGCGGGACACTCAGCCGTGGTGAAGCACCGTGGTGGCGTGCCGGTACCCGTTCCGGATCAGCTCGGCCAGCACCGCCTCGTCGACGTCCTGGAGTTTGTTGACGTACAGGCAGCCCGCGCCCGTCTTGTGTTTCCCCAGCCTGCCCAGCAGGTCAGCCGCCTCGGGGCCGTACGTCAGGCCGTAGAGCGACAGGCTGGCCTTCCGCGGCGAGAAGCCGACGGCGGCAGCGTCGCCTTCACGCCCGGTTTCATACTTGTAGTGGTAGGTGCCGAAGCCAACAATCGTCGGGCCCCACATCTCGGCCGGCTGCCCCGTGATCCCGGACATCAGTTCCAGCAGCCGGAGGCCGTCCTCCCTGCGTACGGGAGGCTCGACGGCGGCCAGGAACTCCTCGACGGACGCGCCGGTTGCCACAGTCTTGTTCTGAGCCTTGTCTTGGGTATCGGCGCGGGTCCTGTTCACAGTCATGTGGGCAGTCTCCCAGACCGGGGCAGGCTTGTCAGCCGCAACGCCGCCGGTGATAGCCTGCTGCGGTGACTTTGAATCCTGCACCTGCGCCCCGTCTGAGGCCCTTCGGGCAGGTGGACGTCTTCTCGTCCGAGCCTTACCGCGGCAACCCGCTGGCGGTTGTCATCGACGCCGAGGGTCTCTCGGCGCAGGCCATGCAGCAGTTTGCCAACTGGACCAACCTCTCCGAGACCACATTCCTGCTGCCGCCCACCGACCCCGGCGCGGACTACCGGGTCAGGATCTTCACCGGCAACGAAGAGTTCCCCTTTGCCGGCCACCCCACCCTTGGCTCGGCGCATGCCTGGCTTGAGGCCGGCGGGATCCCCCGGCAGGACGGAGTGCTGGTCCAGGAGTGCGGGGCGGGGCTTGTCAGGGTAAGGCGCGACGGCGGCCGGCTGGCTTTCGCGGCCCCGCCCCTGACCCGCTCGGGACCCGTGGGGGAGGAGGACCTGGCCCGCGTCGCCGCCGGCCTGGGGATCCCGCGTGAGGCGCTGCTGGATGCCTCCTGGCTGGTCAACGGCCCGGACTGGATCGGCGTGCTGCTGGAGTCGGCGGGGCTGGTGCTGGGGATCCGGCCTGACTACGCGGCCATGGCCGGGCTCAAGGTGGGCGTCATCGGCCCCCATCCCGCCGGATCCGAGGCCGGCTTCGAGGTGCGCACCTTTATACCGGGTGACGCCGCGGCGGAAGATCCCGTGACCGGCAGCTTCAACGCCGGGGCAGCCCAGTGGCTGATCCGCAGCGGCAGGGCTCCGGAGTCGTACATTGCGGCGCAGGGGACAGTGCTGGGCCGGGCAGGCAGGGTCCACATCGACGCGGCGGGGGACGACATCTGGGTCGGCGGCAGCTCTGTGAGCTGCATCGAGGGCTTCGTCCTGCTCTGACCCCCTCCGTTGCCCCGTCAATCCTGGTTGCCATTCCGGCCGTTTAGGGCCCAAAGGTGGTAGCGCAACGACCGAGGGAATAAAAGGCGCCGGGCCCCGCTTCTACAGGTAGATGCAAACGCATGCATCAGGGCTTCGGCCCCCGCCTCACACCAGGAGCACTCCGTGGAAACACGCCGTATCACCGTCCTTTCCGCCGGACTCGGCGTCCCGTCGTCGAGCCGCCTGCTCGCGGACCAGCTGGCCGCGTCCGCAGAACGCCAGCTCGCTGCGGCCGGATACGCAGCCGACGTCGAAGTTGTGGAGCTGCGGGACCTTGCGGTGGATATCGCGAACAACTTCGTGACCGGCTACGCGGCACCTAAGCTGGCGGGGGTGATTGCCGGCGTCCAGGCGTCGGACGGCATTATTGCCGTCAGCCCCGTTTTCAGCGCGTCCTACAGCGGCCTCTTCAAGTCCTTCATCGACGTCCTGGACCCCAAATCCCTGGCGGGAAAGGCTGTACTGCTCGGCGCCACCGCCGGAACCGACCGGCACCAAATGGTCCTGGACTTCGCCATGCGGCCGCTGTTCACGTACCTGCGCACCCGCACCGCCCCGACGGCCGTCTTTGCCGGTCCCCAGGACTGGGGGAACAACGACGACGGCGGCTCGCCCCTGTCAACGCGGATCGACCGGGCGGCGGGGGAGTTCGTCGGGCTGCTGCAAGGCACGCAGCCCGAGCCCACGCAGGCTGCACTGGAGTCGCTGCCGTTCGAACAACTGCTCGCCGGCATTTCGGGCCGGCGTTGACGCCGCCGGCAGGCACGGCGAACTATTAGTTCCTCCGGGTCGTTGTGCGGGACATGAAATGTCCCGTGGATTCAATTGACCTGATTATGAGCGAACGAAGTGGTGTCGAGATCGATTACTGCCCCAAGTGCCGCGGGGTATGGCTGGACAGGGGCGAGCTGGACAAGATTCTTGACCGTGCTGCGGAGACCATGGGTCCCGCAGTGCCGGTGCCGCCGCCGGCTCCACCGGCATCGGTGCCATCCGGCCACATCCCGCCGCCGCTCTACAACCTGGACCCGCGCAGGGACGGCCGGCGGTCGGATGACCGCCGTTATGATGACCGCCGGTACGACGAGCGGGACCGGCCCCGCTATGACCAGCCGCGCTATGACGAGCGACGCCGCCCCAAGAAGAAGGAAGGCTGGCTCGGGGAACTGTTCGACTTCTAGCCGCTGGGGCCGGAGGTCAGTCCTCGAGCAGGGCGATGAATTCGCGCGCCTGCTTGATGGAGATGTCCGAGTGGCGGGTGAGGGCCTCGGCAGCGGCCTCGGTATCGCCGCTTCTGGCCAGGGTGCGGATCCTGCCGTAGATCTCGTCGTTGAGCATGTTGCTGCTGACCTCGCGCGTAACATCGCCCTTGCTGGCGATCGCCCGGTACCGGTACGCGAACCGCTGCGGAGCGTCGTCGTCGTCCTCGGCCGGCTCCTCCTCGGGGGCCTCCGGCCGGAATGGCTGCGGATGCGCCGCCAAGGCGCCCACGGCGTCCCGCGAGGCGCGCAGGCCGTCTCCTGTGGCCTCGAAGTACAGCTTGATGGCCGCCATGGCCTGCCCTTGGGCGATCAGCGCGTAGAGGCGGCGGTGTTGGTCCTGGCTGAGCTTGGCCGCGGCTGTGCGGGCGAGTTCAAGCGGGTCGCGTGCGGGCCGGGGCGCAGTGTCCGCCCGGGGCCGGGCGCGGCGGCGGCCGAGGACGCGGGCGCCGATCAAGACCCCGGCACCGACGAAGGCCAGAATCAGGAGGGGGACTAGCAGGGATTCCATGAAGCTACAGCCGATCTACAAAATTCTTGGCGGTCAAAAGATCTGAATGGGTTGCCTGCCGCAGCAGCCTGATGGCCTGGATCTTCTTGCCGTTCCGGGCCAGCGACTGGAGTTGCAGGGTGAACTGGGGATTGAGCTGGCCCCCGGGCAGTACAGGTCCTTGGTAGCCGTGCTGCCCGGCGGCGGGCGCGGATCCCGCCTGGGCGCGTAGTGCCTGGCGGGCGTTATCTGCCTGCTGTGACTGCTGCTGTTCGTTCTGGCTGGGCCTGGTGACTGCGTCCACGCGGGCGCGGGCTGCGGTGGCGGCCTGCACCTGTGCGGCGTAGTGCGCCTGCGAACGGACTGCCAGTTCGTGCTGGTAGCGCTCCGCGTCGGACATGCCGAAGTTGCGCGGCTTGAGGGCCGTAACAAACGCCCAGAGGACTGCTGCCAGGATGAGGGCAGGCAGTATGACCAGCAATACATCGCCCATGTGAAGAGCTTATGCCAGATCGCAGTTATCCACAGCACATGCCGCGAACGGCATGCGGGGCGCCGCCGGTCCCGGCCATCACAGCCCATCCTGAGGAGCTTCCGTGAGGACCATCACTTAATGTGCATATTTCCGGCCGAGTGTGGCCTCATGTGCCGCCCGCTATCCCCAGCCGCAGGCCGCGGGCTGTGGATGAGCTTTGCCGAAAATTCTTTTGTGTCCACACCATGAATGCAACGTTTCCGCAGGTCAGCGGCTAAATGCAGCAACAACAAATTTTCTATCCACAGCTGTTCCCACAGGCTGTGCACAAGCAGAAGGCACTAGTGCACAGGTTATCCACAGGCGCGTCGGCCAGTCGGGTTGGTGCCTGCCGGATCGGGGGATACCGTTGCTGGAGATCGAGCTTTGGATACCGAAATCCGGTGCTGGCTGCACGACGCCTTCCTTCAACCTCTGACCCGCAAGGGCACGGACGGACTGTGGAAAACCGGCAGTGCCGGAAGGCGGCCAAAGTGTCGGAGCCGGCTGATAGGACTTAACCCGTCGGAGATACGCCGGGTCGACGCCACGGGGCACCAAGGCCCATGGCATACGCGTCGCCGGCGCGGATATCCGCCGCGGCACACAATGAAGGACGGCAGTTTTGTCAGTT
This sequence comes from Arthrobacter sp. YAF17, assembly GCF_052113365.1. Taxonomy (NCBI): domain Bacteria; kingdom Bacillati; phylum Actinomycetota; class Actinomycetes; order Micrococcales; family Micrococcaceae; genus Arthrobacter; species Arthrobacter sp. YAF17. Next base: position 15,358 of record NZ_JBFRDB010000039.1, read on the forward strand.
ACGCATCTGGACTCAGTCGAGGGGACCCGGGGAGCCGAAGGCAGCCGCAAGCCGCCGCAGGACATTCCCGCCGAGCAGTCCGTCCTGGGCGGCATGATGCTGTCCAAGGACGCCATTGCCGACGTCGTCGAGATCCTGCGGGGCGTGGACTTCTACCGTCCCGCGCACGAGACGATCTACGAAGCGATCATCGACCTCTACGGCCGCGGCGAACCTGCCGACGCCGTCACCGTCTCGGATGAACTGACCAAGCGGGGTGAGATCAACCGGATCGGCGGCCCTGCCTACCTTCACGAGCTCATCCAGACCGTTCCCACTGCCGCCAACGCGGGCTACTACGCCGAAATCGTGGGTGAACGCGCGGTCCTGCGCCGCCTGGTCAATGCCGGCACCAAGATCGTCCAGCTCGGCTACGGCCAGGACGGCGAGGTTGAAGACCTGGTCAACCAGGCCCAGGCGGAAATCTATGCCGTGGCGGAGCGCCGCACCGCAGAGGACTACGTGGTCCTCAAGGACGTCATGGAGTCCACCGTGGACGAGATCGAAGCGTCCGGCCACCGCGAGGAGGGAATGACCGGCGTCCCCACCGGCTTCTACGAACTCGACGAACTCACGCACGGCCTGCACCCCGGCCAGATGATCGTCATCGCCGCCCGCCCCGCCGTCGGCAAGTCAACTTTCGCGTTGGATTTCGCCCGCTCCGCAGCCATCAAGAACAACCTCGCCACCGTGATGTTCTCGCTGGAAATGGGCCGGAACGAGATCGCCATGCGCCTGCTGTCCGCGGAGGCCACGATCGGCCTCCAGGACCTGCGCAAGGGCACCATCAAGGATGAGCAGTGGTCCAAGATCGCCACCACCATGGGCCGGATGAATGAGGCTCCGCTCTTCATCGATGACAGCCCCAACATGTCCCTGATGGAAATCCGGGCCAAGTGCCGCCGCCTGAAGCAGCAGCATGATCTCAAGCTCGTCATCCTTGACTACCTCCAGCTGATGAGCTCCGGCAAGAAGGTGGAGTCCCGCCAGCAGGAAGTCTCCGAATTCTCCCGTGCGCTTAAGCTGCTGGCCAAGGAGCTGCAGGTTCCCGTCATTGCCCTGTCGCAGCTGAACCGTGGCTCCGAACAGCGCCAGGACAAGCGTCCGATGGTCTCGGACCTTCGTGAATCAGGTTCCATTGAGCAGGATGCCGACATGGTCATCCTGCTGCACCGTGAGGACGTCTACGACAAGGAATCGCCGCGCGCCGGCGAGGCGGACATCCTCATCGCCAAGCACCGCAACGGCCCCACCAAGGACATTGTGGTCGCCTTCCAGGGCCACTACTCGCGGTTCGCGAACATGGCGGCCGACGCCGGCGGCGGCGGCTTCTAGCCGTACGCGGCTAAGCGCCGCCGGCCCGCAGCAGGTGGTTGGGCAGCCGGTTCCCCGGCGCCCGGCCCCGGATCTCCAGCAGCTCGCGGGCATGGGCGTGCAGCCGCTTGTCCTCCTCGGACACCGGCACCCATGGCGGGATCGGGACGGACGTGCCGTGCTCGTCGCGCGCCACCATCACGGTCAGGCAGTAGGTGGTGAGCTCCAGGTCGCGCCCCTTCGGGTCGCCCGAGCGGACATGGACCGCGATGTGCATTCCTTTGGTTCCGGTGTAGACCAGCCGGGCCTCGACTTCCACCACGTGGCCAATCAGCAGCGGGCGGTAGAAGCGCACCCCGCCGGAGAACACCGCCACCGTGTCCATCCCGCAGTACCGCGAAGCGCACACGTAGGCCGCTTCGTCAATCCACTTCATCACGATGCCGCCGTGCACCTTGCCGCCCCAGTTCACATCCGTGGGGGCGGCCACAAAGCGCAGGACCACATTCTCGGCGGTTCCGGCGTCGGTATATTCCTGTCCGCTCATCGCCTGGACGATGTCCTCGCGGACCTTGATCCGCGCCAGCGCATGGTCCCGCTGCTCGATTTCCTCCGGCGTCACCGGCTCGAACTGCGGCACCGGGATGGGCTTGCCGTCCGCGCCGACGGCCACGAAGATCACCATGCACTGGCTGCGCATCGAGGCCGGGCCGCCCTTCGGATCCCCCGAGGACACGACGGTGCGGATGTGCATGGAGGACCGGCCCGTGTAGACAATCGTCGCCTCGACGTCGACCATGTCCCCGCTGTTGACCGGATCCGCAAAGTGGATGTTGCCCACATACGCCGTCACGCAATAGGACTTGGCCCAGCCCACCGCGGCGGCATAGGCCGCCTTGTCCACCCACTCGAGTACGGTTCCGGCGTCGACCGAACCGCTGTGGCCGACGTCCGTGGGGGCCGCAAGGAAGCGCAGGGTCACGGAGTTGGCGGCGTTCTCACTCATGGTCAGAGTTTACTGACCGCCCGGGGGCTGCGTCGCGGGCGAGGACACAAATGCGGGCCGGGACGCCACACGTGCCCGGCGGTCGGGGGCGGATACGACGGCGGGCGGCCACCCGGAGGTGTCCGCCCGCTGCCGCGCGCCGCAGGGGCGCCGGTGGTTGCCTTATGCCCGGACGCTGAGCCTGGAGCCGCCGCGGCCGAACAGGACCTTGTCCACGGAGACTTTTCCTGCGCCGACGAGGGCCACTGCCAGGGCGGCGGCAGCCAGGATCAGCACCAGTTCGTAGCCGCCCGTTTCGGCATAGATGCCGGCCGGGGCATGGACCAGGAATAGGGCGCCGAGCATGTTTACGGCGAGCAGGGCAGCGAATACGCGGGTGAGGACGCCGAGGATCAGCGCGACGCCGCCGACGAGTTCCAGCGTGGCGATGACCGGGGCTGCGACGCTGGCGGCCGGGACACCCATCTGTGCGAAGGCGGCCTGGGTGCCGGCAATGGTGAACTCATTGAATTTCTGCCAGCCGTGGGCGGCGAAGAGGAATCCCGCGACGATCCGAAGGATGGTGCGGGCCGAGGTGGTGAGTGTGGACTGGTTCATAGGGTGCCGTTCTGACGTAGGAAGGGCGGCTGCAGGCCGCCACGGATTTAGTTGAAGATTCAACTTCTAGTGTTCCGGTATGTACTTGAAAAGTCAACTAATGCGAAGCCGGGCGACGCCGGAAGTGCCGTTAGGGTGGTTCCGTGCCTGCCTCTGCCCAGACCCCCGCCACGCTGCCGTCCGCGGCCGCCCGGCGGCGGGAGATCCTGCGTCTCGCGGTGCCGGCCTTCGGTGCGCTGATTGCCGAACCGCTGTTCCTGCTCGCCGATGCGGCGATCGTCGGACATCTCGGCGTGGCCCAGCTGGCCGGCGTCGGACTCGCGTCGGCGGTGCTGCACACGGTTGTGGGCCTGATGGTGTTCCTCGCCTACTCGACCACGCCGGCCGTGGCGCGGGCGGTCGGCAACGGCCAGCTTCCCCGGGCCCTCGCGGCCGGCCGTGACGGCGTCTGGCTCGCACTGCTCCTCGGAATCGTCCTGGCCGCGGCCGGCTTCCTTGCCGCAGAACCTCTCGTTGACCTGATGGGCGCCGGTGCAGAGGTGCGGACATTCGCAGTGGAGTACCTGCGCTGGTCGATGCCCGGGCTCGTGGCGATGCTGCTCATCTTCGCCGGGACCGGCGTGCTGCGGGGCCTGCAGGACACCCGCACCCCGCTCCTTGTGGCGGCCGCCGGTTTCACGCTGAACGTCGTCCTCAATCTTTTCCTGGTCTACGGGCTGCAGTGGTCCGTCGCCGGCTCGGCGATCGGCACCAGCATCGCCCAGTGGGCCATGGCTCTGGTCTACGTGGTGATGGTCCAGCGAAACGCCCGCAACCACGGGGTGTCCCTGCTGCCCGATTGGCGCGGCGTCCGTGCCCTGACCAAGGTGGGCTCGTGGCTGATGCTGCGGACGCTCAGCCTGCGCATCGCGATCCTCGCCACGGTTGTCGTGGCCACGGCCCAGGGGCCGGTGAACCTGGCCGCCCACCAGCTGGCGATGACAGTCTTTACCCTGCTTGCGTTCGCCCTGGACGCCCTCGCGATTGCTGCGCAGGCGATGATCGGCAAGGAGCTCGGGGCGTCCCGCCCGTCGGCCGCGCGGGAGCTCACCGGGACCATGGTCCGCTGGGGCCTCGGCTTCGGTGTGCTCACCGGAATCCTGCTGGCCGTCGCGGCGCCGTGGGCAGGGCTGCTGTTTACGTCCGACGCCGACGTCCAGGCCGCCCTCACGCTGGCCCTGTGGGTGCTTGCCGCCGGCCAGCCGATCGCCGGCTATGTGTTTGTCCTGGACGGCGTGCTGATCGGTGCGGGAGACGCGAAATACCTGGCGATTGCCGGCGTCGTGAATCTCGCCGTGTACCTGCCGCTGCTGCTGGCCGTTGGGCAGTCCGGCGCCGCCGGCGGCGCGGGCCTGCTCTGGCTGTGGGCGGCGTTCTCGCTGGGCTACATGGCGGCCAGGGCCGTGACGCTGGGCCTCCGCGCCCGAACGGACCGGTGGATGGTCCTGGGCCCGCAGTGACGCACTAAACTGGGCGGGTGACTCTCCATGCAGCCCCTGACGCATCCGCCGCCCTTCCCGCCGCGGCGGACCTCTGGAAACCTGTGCTGGTCCGGGCCGCCATCGCACTCGCCTTCGGTGCCGTGACCGTGTTCTGGGCGTCGCCGTCACCGGAGGCCATGGGGTGGGCCGGCGGCCTCTACCTGCTGGCCACCGGCGTGGTGCTGCTCTGGACCGTGAACAGGACGGGCCTCAGGGCCGGGACCGCACCAGGCAAGATGCTTTCCGCCGCAGGTGCCGTGCTGGCAGGGACCGGCGCCGCGGTCGCGCTCATCCCGGGCAGCCTCGTTTTCGGGCTGCTGGCGGCCCTGGGCCTTGGCCTTGCCGGCGCTGCAGAACTCTATCTCGGCATCACCCACCGCGGCCGGTCCGTGCTCGCGCGGGACTGGATGGCCTCCGGCGCCGTCGCACTGGGCACGGCGGGCCTGCTGCCGTTCTTCATCGACCTCGGTCCGCACGCCCTCCTCGGGGTCGCCGGCGGCGGCGCCATCATCAGTGGAGTGCTCTGGGTGTTGGCCGGCCTGACCCTTCGGCACGATGCACGGGCCGATTCCGCGGAGGCCGTAAACTAGTAGGGACAGGTTCTACCTTGCGTAGAACGATTGCGGCATCACAACTGCCACGCCTGGCGGCGTCGGCTGCAGGAGGAAAGCACCTTGGCACAGCAGAAATCTGGAGAACCGCGCAAGATGCGGACATCGGTCAAGGGGCCGCTCATGTTCTCCGCTTTCTGGGCTGTGCTGGCTTTCATCGCCACGCTGATCTTCGCCTCCGGCGGCACCGCGAAGATGCCCCGCTTTGACCTCGCGTTCATTGCCGCGGGCATCGCCTTCATCGTGATCCTGGTGGTGCTGGCCATGCTTTCGATGGGCCATAAGCCCAACGCCGAATATCTCGGCAAGGGATCCGGCGTCAACCTGAGTTCCAGGAACTCCGGCCACGGCGGCCATCCGGCCCAGTCCCGGGCGGAAGCCGACGCCCCGGGCGCCGGAACCGAGGACGGTCCCCGTGACACCTCCGGCGGCGACCCCCGCTAAGAAGTGCGGCGCGCCGTCGTCCCGGCGCCACATCCGGACCCGTCCGTGAGGTGCGGGCTCAGGTCGCGGCTTTCCGTGCCCGATACGCTGCCACGTGGGCGCGGTTCGCGCAGTTTCCGGTATCGCAGTAGCGCTTGGAGCGGTTCCGGCTGAGGTCCAGCACTACGGCGTCGCAGTCTTCGGCGGCGCACACCAGCATGCGGTCCATCTCTTTGCTGCGGATGACGTCCACCAGGGCCATTGCGGCCTCCGTGCTCATCCGGTCCGCCAGCGGCGCTTCCTGTGTGGCGGCGTGCAGGTGCCAGTCCCATTGATCGTGCTTGACCAGTTGGGGGAGTGCCTGCGCCTCCCGCAGCAGCCGGTTCAGGGTGTCCACTGCGGCGGACTCGTCCGCGAGCCAGAGGTCGGCAAGCTCCCCGCGGAGGCGGTGCACGCCGGCCAACTCGGCCGCGTCCCGGGTCCGTGAGCCGGCGAATTGCTCCGCCGCCAGGAACCGGTCCAGATCCTGGGTGGTGGCGAGTTGTTCATCCCCATTGGCCGCGGTGTTAATCAGGTTCACCACGGAACGCAAGGCAATTTCTGTGTCAGGGGCAAAAAGCATCTTGACTCCTTACGTTAGCCTGGCGTACTGTCATGAGCATAACCCTACTTTACTCCTGACAGGAGGCAGCCCGTGTCTGCCGCACGCCGCACCGCCGAAGCACCGGTCACGATGGATTCCGGAACGCAGTCCGCCGGAAAACCCGACGCCGGAAAGCCCGGCGCGGCGACGGGCTTCCTGGCATCGGGCCTGGGGGTCGCCTTGTTCTCCTCGGCGGTTTTCGGCCTCTCCGGCTCCTTTGCCAAGGCGCTGCTGGAGACCGGCTGGACCCCCGGTGCGGCCGTCACCGCCCGCCTCACGGGGGCCGCGCTCATCCTTGCCGTTCCCGCCATTGTGGCGCTGCGCGGACGCTGGCATCAACTCAGGGACAACTGGCTGACGATCATGCTCTTCGGATTCATCGGCGTCGCCGCCTGCCAGCTGTTCTATTTCAACGCGGTGTCCCGGCTGTCGGTAGGGGTTGCCCTGCTGCTGGAATACCTTGCCCCCGTGATCATTGTGCTGTGGCTCTGGGCCGCCAGCCGCCGGCGTCCGCGGCCCCTGACCATCGCCGGAACCCTGCTGTCACTGGGCGGGCTGGTCCTGGTCCTGGACCTGACGGGAGCCGTCAAGATCGACGTCATCGGCGTGTTGTGGGGGATCGCGGCCGCCGTCTGCCTGGCCATCTACTTCTTCATCACCGCCAAGGAGAACGACACGCTCCCGCCGATCGTCCTTGCTTCCGGCGGGCTCATGGTCGGTGCCGTCACCATGTGGCTCGCCGCAGCGACCGGTCTACTGCCGATGGCCTTCAGCACGTCCGACACCCGGCTCGGCCCCTGGGTCACCCCCTGGTGGGTGGCTTTGGGCGGTCTCATCGTGCTGGCCACGGTGCTGGCCTACGTCTCCGGAATTGTGGCGGCGCGGGCCCTCGGTTCCAAGGTGGCCTCCTTCGTGTCGCTGACCGAAGTGTTGTTCGCCGTCATCTGGGCGTGGCTGTTGCTGGGTGAGCTGCCCGGTCCCATCCAGCTCACGGGCGGGCTGCTGATCGTCGGCGGCGTCGTGCTGGTCCGGCTGGACGAGCTCCGGACGTCGTCCGGCGCCGGTGGGGCGGCGGTGCCGGCAGCGCTCGACCATGCGAACGACGTAGAACCGGTGCCGTAAGGGGGTCTGACGCAAACCGGCCCGGACGCTGCTGCGTCCGGGCCGGTTGAGTGTCTGGTGGCTGCCTGCCTAGCGTGAAGCGCTTTCCTGCTCGGTGGCGTTGCGGCTGGCATGCTTGCCGGCCTCCTGCAGCGCCTGGGAAACCTTGGCCAGGGCGGCAACGTGCTGGCCGTTCCATTCGCTGCGGAACTTGTCGGCGTCCGGGCCCTTCCAGTCGGTGCCCTCGAGCACCTTGGTCAGCAGCGACCTCTGCTTGTCGATCTCGGACGAACCGGCCTGCAGCTTGGTCCCAAGAGTCTTGAGC
>NZ_JBFRDB010000040.1:0-20278 GCF_052113365.1 Arthrobacter sp. YAF17
GTCCTGGACGGTCCGCGCCGGGTGCCGGAAGCCCGGGGTGCCGGGCGTCTCACGCCCGACGCCGGACGCCGCTGCGGGGCGGAACCGGCGGCGCGGGCACGCCAGCCCCTGCCTGGCAGCAGCGTTCCGGCCACCAGTAGCAGCAGGGTGGCCGAGCCGGCGGCTGCGGCGAGGTAGAAGTAGAGGTCGGGATAGGCGGTATCCACCGGAGTGGACATTGCATCCGGATCGTCGTTGAAGGCCAGGCCCCACTGCCGGAGGAACGCGATGCTGAAGGCGATGAACAGGATGCTCCCGATTCCGCTGGCGGCCAGGGTCCGGTGCCGCCGGCGGATGACCACCTCGGACACGCACGCCACATAGGCCGCAGCGGAGGCCGCCAGGAACCACAGGAAAACCGTCTCGTGCAGCGTGATGCCGGTCAGCGCCAGCAGCGCCAGCGCGGCCAGAAACGCACCGATGGCAATCTTGCCGTTGTTACCCATGTGGCCCATGTGAATAATCATCCCCGACAGGGGCTACTTCACGATGTAGCCGCGCATGGACGCCATGATCGCGTTGACGCTTTGCTCGCGGGTCCGCTCCGGGTTGTAGGTCTGCCGGTCCAGGCCCACCACGAAGCAGGCTCCGAAGATGGCTGTCTCGAGGCTGCCCCGGGACACCGCCGGATCCACCGGGTAGACGCCGGCCACCGCATCAACCGCCGCCCCGATCACGGCGAGCAGCCGTCCGCGCAGCTCGGCGAAAGTGTCCTGCCACTCGCTGGGGGTCCGCCAATTCTCGCTGACCCAGAGCCGGGCGAAAGACGGGTATTCGTCCATGAAGTCCATGGCCTGGCCGATCATTTCGTCCATCGCAGCGAGCGGGTCCGCGGAATCGTCCCTGACGCTCAGCAGCCGTGCCAGCAGGATGTCCACGCCGTGCCGCAGCAGTTGGGCTATCAGGTCCGACTTGCTGCCGAAGTTGTAGTACACCGTGCCCTTGGAGACTCCGGCGGCCGCGGCGATCTCGTCGACCGTCACCCCCGCCACGCCGCGCTCGCCGATCAGTTCCATCGAGGCTTCGAACAGCTTCTGTTTGGTTGCGTTGGTGCGGGACGGCCGGAGCTTCTTCGCGGTTCCCGGCTCGGCTTCCCGGGCAGTTTCCCCGCCTCTGGCGTCACTCGTACTGCCATCCGTGGGGCTGCTCATACAGCGATCTCCGGTTTCAGGGTCTTCAGGGTCCAGTACTTGTGCTTCCGGACTGCCAGGGTGGACAGGGCCATTCCCAGCAAAGTGTAGCCAAGCAGCCCCAGCATCGTGGGCAGGATGACGGCAAGGTCTGCCCCGTAGATCAGGTGCCGCATGCCGTTGACCACGTACCCCATCGGCAGGAGCTGGTGCACCACATGGAGCGGCTGCGGCGTGGTCTGCCAGGGGAACGTGCCCCCGGAGGAGACCAGCTGAAGCACCAGCAGGATGAGCACCACAAGCTTGCCGGGGGATCCGAGCAGCGCGACGACGCCCTGGATGATCGCGCTGAACGCCATCGCCGCGGCCAGCATAAGGAACCACATCAGCCAGGGGTGGGCGGGGTTAAGCCCCAGCCCCACGTCCACTACGAGCGTGAGCAGGCTCGCCTGCACGGCGGAGACCGCCAGGAACGGAAGCCAGCCGCCGACGGCGATTTTCCACGCCGGGGCGTTCGACGCCAGCGCCCGCTGGGTGACCGGCCGCATCGCCTGGATCAGCATAAAGACGCCGATCCAGAGCGCGAGCGTGAGGAAGAACGGTGCCAGACCTGCGCCGTAGGAGCCGGCCTTGGCCTGGGAGACGTTGCTGACGGCGACCGGATCCGCCATCACCTTGGCGAGACTGTCTTTCTGGGTGTCGTCGGGGTTGGGGACCTGGCCCGCGCCCTTGGCGAGTTCCGCCGCCAGGGTCCCGGCACCCTCGGAAGCCGTGGCGGCCCCGCTTTCCAGCCGGGCGGCGCCGTCGTCGAGCGTCTGCGAGCCTTCGGCAATTTTCGCTGCGCCGTCCAGCGCGCTTTGCTGCCCGGCGGCAAGGGTGGCGGCGCCGCCGGAAAGCTGGTCCGCGCCGGTGGATGCCTGGCTGATGGCGCCGCCGAGGGCTGGGGTCGCGCCGGCCAGCTTGGCTGCCCCTGCACTGACCGCAGCGGACCCGTCGGCCAGTTGTTGGATCTGCCCGGCCGCGGACTTGAGGGCGGCTGCGGGTCCCGGGGGCGCAGGCGGGGTGGAGTTGGCGTCGAAGTCCGCCAGGATTGCGTCCGCCTGGGCCGGGGTGATGGCCCCGGCGGCGATGAGCCGGCTGTTGGAGGCAACTACCCGGCTGCGCTGTGCCTGGGCGGCTGCTTGTTCGGAGGCGGCCAACTGGCCGGCCAGGCCCTGCATCTTGGTATTGAGCGCGGCGTTCCCGGCGGCCACCTGCGCGGCGCCGTCCGCGAGTGCCCGGGAATCGGCGGGCAGCGTGGCGGTCTTCTCCTTGAGCTCGGTGAGGCCGGTGCTGAGCTGCCCGGCTCCGCTGCTGAGGGCGTTGGCGCCGTCGCGGAGCTTCAGCTGGCCGCTGTAGAGCTCCGCGGTGCCATTCTTGAGATCGCCCGTGCCCCGGTGCAGCGTGACCGTCCCGTCGTGGAGGGTGGCGACGCCGTCGGCGAGCTGCCCGGCGCCGTCGGACGCCTTAAGCATCTGGGAGTGGATGGTCCCGAAGCCGGTGAGGAGCTGGTTGGCGGTTTCCTCGCCCACCTCGGTGGCCACCGTCTTGTGCACGGCCGTGGTGAGCTTGTCCACGATGGTGCTCAGCAGGTAGTTGTTCGCGTCATTGGTGGTGACGTTGAGCATGGCCTGGTTGGCGGCGTCGAAGCTGCCGGGGGACACCAGGTTCGCGGAAAAGTCTTTAGGAATCTTCAGGGCGAACGCGTACTTGCCGCTGCTGACGCCCTGGTCCGCTTCCGCCGTGCCGGCGACCGTCTGCCAGTTGAAGACGTGACCGTCCACGAGGCTGTCGGCGACTTTCCGGCCGGCCTCGAGCCGGGTTCCATCGGCGGAGCTGGCGCCGGTGTCCTCCACCACGAGCGCGGCGTCGATCTGGTTGAGCTTTCCGTAGGGATCCCAGTTGGCGTAGAGGTAGACGGCGCCGTAGAGCAGGGGCACCATGGTCAGCGCCAGGATGGTCAGCTTGGGCAGCAGGCCGCCCGTCATGCGTTTGAGTTCGGAGCGGGCCAGCCGCAGCACAGTCACTTTGCGTCCTCGGTTTCGGGGGTGTTGGAAGCTTCAAGGGGTTCGGGGGCAGCATCGGCGTCGGAGCCGGCGTCTCCGATGCCGGCGTTGCCGATCGCCGCGGCCGGGCCGGTCCAGCCCGCCGGGAGGCTCATCACGGTGGCGACGACGGCGAGCGGACGGCCGGCGTCGTACGCCAGCTCCTCCAGCCGCGGGAGCCAGTCGCCCGGATCGCCGTGGCGGTCCGGTGAGTCCACCACGAGCAGATCCGTCCTCGGGTTGGCCAGGGCCAGGGCAGTGAGCAGCTCGATCCGCCGGGCGGCCGGAAGCTGCTCGGTCCAGAGCCCGGCGATGTCCTCGAAGCGGTTGACCTTGAGCCAGGGCTTACTGAGCAGCGGACCCCGGTAGCGGCGCGGGACCAGGGCCAGATCCTCGGTGACGAGGTCGCGGACACTGAGGTGCTGTTCGGGTTCGTTCACCCCGGGGGAGTCGACGACGGCGCTCGCCTGCCGCAGCCCCTTTATTTTGGCGCCTCCGTGCCACTCAACGCCGTCCCACTCAAAGTGGCCGCCGGAGGGTTTGAGCCGTCGGCTGAGGGCCAGGGCCAGGGCGGTGCGCTGGTCCTGGCGGTTGCCGGAGACCAGCAGGAGTTCGCCGCGCCGGACCTGAAGGGAGGTGGCCGGCAGCAGCTCGTCCCGTCTGCCGTTCACGGAGAGCTGTTGCACGCGGAGCAATGGGGGCCTTTCGCAGATGAATGTCTACGACAAGGCTAACTAAACTGACTGGTCAGTTCAAATAGATTGGGATGAATGTGATCAAGCAGACCGCGCAGGTCCGGTCCGCCGGCCAGTCTCACCTCGAGGGCTCAGAGCCCGTACTCCTCGAGCAGCCGCAACCAAACCTCGCTGATCGTGGGGTAGGCCGGCACGGCGTGCCACAGCCGGTCCAGAGGCACTTCTCCGACGACGGCGATCGTCGCGGCATGCAGCAGCTCGGCCACGTCCGGTCCCGCGAAGGTGGCGCCCAGCAGCACCTTGCGGTCCTCGTCAACCACCAGCTGGGCCCAGCCCTCGTACCGTTCGGCGTGCAGCGAGGACCCGGCCACCTGGATGGGAAGTTCCACGGAGGACACCCGGAAGCCGTCCTGTTCCGCCTGCCGCACGCTCCGGCCCACATTGGCCAGTTCGGGATCGGTGAACACCACGTTGGGGACAGCATGGTCGTCCGCGGTCCGGGCGTACCGGCTCCACGGGGCTGCCCCGCCGCTGAGCTCACCCTTGGCCCGGGCGGCGATCGCATCGCCCGTGGCGCGGGCCCCGTACTTTCCCTGGTGGGTCAGCATGACCTTCCCGGCGGCGTCGCCGGCGGCGTAGAGCCACGGGTCGGCGTCGTTCCCGTTGCCGCCCGACACCACACCCGTGGAGTCGGTGCTGAGCCGCAGTTCCTTCCCCTCCGCGGCGGTGAGGCCGACGCTCTCCAGGCCGATCCCTTCGAGGGCGGGATGCCGGCCGGTGGTGACCAGCAGCTTGTCCACCGTCACGGTGGCGTCCTCCAGCTCGAGAGTGAGGGTGCCGTCGTCGTTCTCGCGGACGCTCTTGGTTCCGGTGTGGAGGTGGAGATCGACGCCGTCCGCCCGCAGCCCCGCCGCGACCAGTGAGGCGGCCTCTTCCGGGAAGGCGCCGAGCAGGGTACCGCGGGCAATCAGGGTCACCGAGGCGCCGAGCCGGGCGAAGGCCTGGGCGAGTTCGGTCCCGGCCACACCGCCGCCGAGGACCGCGAGCCGCTCCGGGATCTCGCGTGCGGACGTCGCCTCCCTTGTGGTCCAGTACTCCACGTCGGAAAGGCCCTCGATGGGCGGCACGGTTGGTGATGACCCCGTGGCCACCACGACGGCGTGCCGTGCCGTGAGCTCGTAGCTGTTCCCGTCGAGACCGGCGACTTCAACCTTCCGGGTTTCCGTGATCCAGCCGTGGCCGCGGATCAGCTCAATCCCGGTATCCTCCAGCCACTTAACCTGGCTGTCATCCTGCCAGTTGGATGTGAAATAGTCCCGGCGTTTCAGCACGGCGGCTGCGTCGAGGGTCCGAGTGACGGCTTCTTCGGCGCCGGGAACGGTCTGGGCTCCGTGGAGGGCCGTGCCGGGACGCAGCAGTGCTTTGGACGGCATGCAGGCCCAGTAGGAGCACTCGCCGCCCACCAGTTCGGCTTCGATCAGCACTGCGGTCAGCCCGCCCTGCACCACGCGGTCCGCCACGTTCTCGCCCACGGCGCCGCCGCCGATCACAATGACATCGAATTCCCGTTCATACTGTGCCGTCATGGCAAAAGCCTACGGCCGGCGCACGGCCCGGGAGGCTCGCTGGAGGCCCTTTGCAGGACGTGGGACCACCGCTACTGTTGGGAGCATCATTGGGGGAGGGGGAAGCGATGACATCAGGCAATGTGACCGCGGGCGCATACGGCGCGGGCGCAGTGGGCGGCGCGGCCGGCGGCAGGTCCCTGCCGCCGGCGAGGTTCAGCGCGCAGGCCCGGCTGCGGGCGCTCCAGGCGGACATCATGGATCTGATCCTGGAGCGAGAACTGGAAGCCGGGGATCCGCTGCCGACCGAGAATGAGCTTTCCGCCGTGCTGGGCGTGGGCCGGAACACCTTGCGGGAATCCCTGAAGGTCCTGCAGGCCCTGGGCGTGATTGAAATCCGCCATGGCTTCGGTATGTTCGTGGCCCCCAACAATTTTGACGCCCTGGCCGACGGCCTCACCTTCCGGGGCCGGTTGTCACTGCGGCACCACGGGCAGGAGGCCCTGCAGCTCGTGGACGTGCGGCAGGCGCTGGAGTCCGGGCTGATTGCACGCGCCATGGACCTGATGACCGCGGAGCGCCTGGCGGCTGTCGAGGAATCCGTGCTCCGGATGGAAGCCCTGGCCGCTGCCGGGGAAAACTTCGTGGAAGCGGACGCCGAATTTCACCGCCGGCTGTTCGAACCGCTCAACAACGAGCTGCTGGTCAGCCTCCTGGGCGTTTTCTGGAAGGTCTACCGGCGGCTCCACCTTGAGTTGGGCGGAGCCGAACGGGGAGGGGTTGAACCGGGAGGGGCTGAATTGGTGGCGGCCGGGCCGGGCGGAGTCGAGCCGGGATCAGTTGCCGTGGCCGCAGCGGAGGAAGCCAGTCCCCTGGAAACGGCGGCCGTGCACCGCGGGATCTTCGAGGCCGTGGCCAGTGGGGACAAGGCTCTTGCGGCCCAGCGGCTCAACGGCCACTTCGACGGTATTCGGGACCGAATCAGCCAGGCCATAGCGACGTAGCCGAGTCTCCCCGCATTGTACGAAGCCGCGGACATTCCGGCCCGCCGTCCGGGGCGACTTTGGGCACGATTTCGGCCCTCGGGGCGGGCGTTCGCGGCGTGTTCGTCTCAAAGTACCCCCGGAACGCAGCCGCCGGGCGAGACCAACGGCGTCCGAGTCCGGTAGCTCACCGTCAAGGCAGGCCGCGGGCGACACGTCCTGAGTTACACACCTTTCCCTGCTCACCCGTCGCAAGCGCGCCGTCGCCGGGTGGCCCCGCAACGCCCCGCCTCAAGCAGGCAATCCGCCGTCGGGCGTTAAACAAAAGATCCGCACCGGCGGACCGGTGCGGATCTTTTTCTCTGTGCGCCCAAAGGGATTCGAACCCCTGACCTTCTGTTCCGTAGACAGACGCTCTATCCAGCTGAGCTATGGGCGCATTCTCTAGTTCTTGGAACTTCTCGCTCCCCGAACCTCGAATTACTTTACGCGAGGTGGGGCCGTAGTTACAAATCGAACTGGGTGTAATCTGGCTGACTAGACCGGTCTACGTGACCTTAGTCACAAAATTGGGTCTTTTTGTAACGTCGATTCCTTGAATTTCCGGGGTTTTTGATTTCGGGCGCCCCGGACATCCCACATCTTGCCCAGATTTCGGGGGGTGATCTAGCCCTACATTTAGGAAACACCACTGAACCCGAGGAAGGGAACCGTAATGGGAGATCTGGCGCGACTGCCGTTGCTTGAAAAGGCACCCACCACGCATGCCGGCTTGCTGGCATGGGTTGAAGAGGTAGCCGAACTGACTCAGCCGGACCGGATCCACTGGGTAGACGGCTCCGAAGAAGAGAACACCCGGCTCACGGACGAGCTCGTTGCCGCTGGCACGCTGACCCGCCTGAACGAGAAGCTGTTCCCCAAATCTTTCGCGGCATTCTCCGATCCCGCCGATGTGGCCCGCGTCGAGGAGCAGACCTTCATCTGCTCCGAGAACGAACGCGATGCCGGCTTCACCAACAACTGGATGGCCCCGGCGCAGATGAAGGAGAAGCTGCGCGGACTGTTCAGCGGCTCCATGCGCGGCCGCACTATGTACGTCATCCCGTTCGTTATGGGCCACCTCGACGCCGAGGATCCCAAGTTTGGTGTGGAGATCACGGACAGCGCCTACGTTGTCGCCTCCATGCGCATCATGGCCACAATCGGCACCGAGGTCCTGGACAAGATCACCGCCACGAACGCCTTCTTCGTCCCCGCCCTGCACTCCCTCGGCGCCCCGCTGGCCCCCGGCCAGGCCGACGTCGCCTGGCCCTGCAACCCGGACAAGTGGATCGTGCACTTCCCTGAAGAGCGCTCCATCTGGTCCTTCGGCTCCGGCTACGGCGGCAACGCCCTGCTGGGCAAGAAGTGCTACGCCCTGCGCATCGCGTCCGTCATGGCCCGCGACGAGGGCTGGCTTGCCGAGCACATGCTCATCCTCAAGCTGACCTCCCCGGAGAAGAAGAACTACTACGTTTCCGCGGCGTTCCCCTCCGCCTGCGGCAAGACCAACCTCGCCCTGCTGGATCCGACCATCGAGGGCTGGAAGGTCGAAACCCTCGGTGACGACATCACCTGGATGCGGTTCGGCAAGGAAGGCGAGCTCCGCGCCGTCAACCCTGAGGCCGGCCTGTTCGGCGTGGCTCCGGGCACCGGCTGGGGCACCAACCCCAACGCGATGCGAGCCATCGCCAAGGGCCACAGCATCTTCACCAACGTCGCACTGACGGATGACGGCGGCGTGTGGTGGGAGGGCATGACCGACGAGGTGCCCGCGCACCTGACCGACTGGCAGGGCAACTCCTGGACCCCGGAATCGGACAAGCCTGCTGCCCACCCGAACTCCCGCTTCTGCACGCCGATCGACCAGATCGACATGCTGGCCGAGGAGTACTACAACCCGGAAGGCGTCGAGCTTTCCGCGATCCTGTTCGGCGGCCGCCGCAAGACCACCATCCCGCTGGTCACCGAGGCGCGCAGCTGGTCCAACGGTATTTTCATGGGCTCCACGTTGTCCTCCGAGACCACGGCCGCCGCTGCCGGTGCCGTCGGCGTTGTCCGCCGGGATCCGATGGCGATGCTGCCTTTCATCGGCTACGACGCGGGTGATTACCTGAACCACTGGGTCAACCTGTCCGCCAAGGCCAACCCGGAGCGCCTGCCCAAGATCTTCCTGGTCAACTGGTTCCGCCGCACTGCCGAGGGCGGCTTCGCCTGGCCCGGTTTCGGGGACAACTCCCGTGTCCTGAAGTGGGCCATCGAACGCCTCGAAGGCAAGGCCGACGCCGTGGAGACCCCCATCGGGTTCGTCCCCACCGCCGACGCGATCGACCTCACCGGGCTGGACATGACTCCCGCCCAGGTTGAAGAGGCAGTCCGGGTTGATCCGGCCGAGTGGGCCACCGAGCTGTCCTCCATCGAGGAGTGGTTCGCCAACTTCGGCAGCTCACTGCCCGAGGCGCTCCAGGCGGAGCTGGACGGCCTCAAGTCCCGCATGGCAGCGCACTAGCAGCCAGCAAAACACGACGACGGCGGCCCCGCACCTTGCGCAAGGGTACCCCCTGCGGCTGGCAAACCGGCCGCAGGGGGACTTAGGTCCCTAGACCGCAGTCAAGAGGGCGCCCTAGGCTCAACGCATTCATCAGCCGGGCCGTCGCCGACTGGGCAGGATGCTGGGGGCATTCCACGCGTGCGCTGTCGTGCCCCTAACCTGCTCGCAGCACGCGAGAGCTCAGGAGCCCATCATGCTTGCCATCGATGACATCCATGCCTTGTCCACGGCGGTCAGCGGCACGGTCGCCTTGCCGGCCAGCCCCGAATACGCGGCCGAGACAGCCGCGTTCAACGCCGCAACAGTCCACCGGCCCGACGTCGTCCTAGGGGCAGCGAACGCACAGGATGTCGCCGCCGGGGTGAAATGGGCCGCAGAACACAGGCTCCCGGTGGCAGTCCAATCCACCGGGCACGGCGCCGACTCCGTGGTGGACGGCGGCCTGCTCATCAACACCCGCCGCCTGCAGGGGCTTCAGATCGATCCGGCCGAGCGCACCGCACGCGTGGGAGCCGGTGTGAAGTGGCGCAGCGTCCTGGAAGCGAGCGTGCCGTTCGGACTGATCGGACTGCACGGCTCAAGCACTGACGTCGGCGTCGTCGGCTACACCGTCGGCGGCGGGCTGCCCCTGCTGGGCCGGGCGCATGGATTTGCGGCGGATCATGTACGCAGCATGGAGGTCGTCACCGCGGACGGGGCGCTGCGCCGGATCGACGCCGGGGCCGAGGCCGAACTGTTCGCCCTGATGCGCGGCGGCAAGGGCAATTTCGGCATCGTGACGGAACTCGAGTTCAGCCTCTTTCCGCTGGGGGACTTCTACGGCGGCGGGATCATCTATCCCGGCGCGGACGCGGACCTCATCCTGGCGGCGTTCCGGGAGTGGCTGCCGACGCTGCCGGACAACGCCGCGCCCTCGATCTCCCTGCTGCGGCTGCCGGATATGGAGTTCGTCCCCGCGCCGCTGCGGGGCCAGTTTGTGGTGCACCTGCGCTTCGCCTTCCTGGGGACACCCGCGGACGGCGACAGGCTGCTTGCCCCGATGAGGGCGGTCTCGACGCCGATGATGGACACGGCCGGGCCTATGAGCTACCTCGACGTCGACCAGATCCACATGGACCCGGCGGATCCGCTCCCCTTCACGGCCGGCGGAGCGCTCCTGAAGGACCTCGGCGAAGAGACTGTCGCGGACCTGCTGAAGCACACCGGCGAGGGCTCGGACTGCCCGTTGCTCCTCGTCGAGATCCGGCCGCTCGGCGGGGCCCTGGCCCGGGCCGGGGAGCTGCCGGATGCCGTGTCGGGGCGGGACTCGGCGTTCCTGATCTTCCTGCTCGGGTTCAAGATGCCGCCGATCGCCGAGGCCGTTGCCGCCTCCATCCGCGGAGTCCTGGCCGAGCTGGCCCCGCACTCCACGGGTTACACGCTGGTCAACTTCCATGGCGAGCCCGGCGACGAAGCTGACCGGGCAAGGGCCTGGTCGCCCGCCGTCTACGAACGGATGAGGGCTGCGAAGTCCAGCTACGATCCCGGCAACCTCCTGCGCTTCGGCCATACGATCACCGGCGTGCCGTCCGAGGCGTGAGCCGGGCGGGCTGCTTGGCCCGGATAACCACGACGGGGGGAGGGGAGCGGGCCGCAGAGGTACAGGGACGCGTTGGCGGGGAGGTCCACTTCGCGCAGGGACATGAAGCCCTCCCGGGCGCCGGCGACCGGGCGCTCGAGCCAGAGCTGGAGGTCGGCGCCGTCGAGGCGCTCGACGTCGTCCGTCATCTGGGAGCGCAGCGCCCAGGACTCCAGGTCGCTTTCCGCGTGCAGGACCAGGACCTGGCGGTCGGAGCCGGTCTCTGCGAGGGAGCGCAGGATGGACGCGGTGGGCGTGCAGCCGATGCCGGCGGAAGCCAGGACGACCGGTCCTTCGCCGTCCTTGAGGGTGATCTCGCCGTAGGGGTTGGAGATCTCGAGGATGTCGCCCACCTGGACGTTGTTGTGCAGCACCGGCGAGACCTCGCCGCCGTCGTCCTTCTTGGTGGTGAAGCTGCGGCTCGTGCCCGCGTCGCCGGACAGCGAGTACTGCCGGACCTGGCGCAGTCCGTCCGGCAGGGCGACCTTGACGCTGACGTACTGGCCCGGGAGGGCGGACGTGATGGGGGTGTCGTCCGCCGGTTCCAGGATGAAGGTCATGGAACCGGTGCCGGCGGCGGTCTTGGCGGCGACCCGCCACGGGCTCCACATCGTGCCGTTGGCCTGGGCCGCGTAGAGGCCCTTTTCCAGCTTGATCAGCGCGTCCGCCATGAGCCAGTAGACCTCGGTCCAGGCCTCGGCGATTTCCGGGGTGATGACCTCGGCCAGGTCTTCGGCGATGGCGGCGAAGAGGTGCTCGTAGACCACCTGGTACTGCGGTTCGGTGATGCCGAGGGATGCGTGGCGGTGGGCGATCCGGGCGAGCACGGTTTCCGGCAGGGTACCGGGGTTGTTCACCAGATGGGTGGCGAAAGCGGCGATGCTTCCGGCCAAAGCCTGCTGCTGGTTGCCGTTGCGCTGGTTCGAGCGGCTGAAGAGCCCGTCCAGCAGTTCCGGGTGCGCTGCGAAGAGGCGGGCGTAAAACTTGGGCGTGATTTCACCGATCCGGGATCCGACCAGCGGCAGGGTGGCCTCGATGACGGGGAAGGACTTGTCCGAGAGCATATTGACTCCTGAGGTAGTGGCCCGGGGTCTGCAACCGGACCGATTCAAATACCCGCATTTGAAATACGTGTATTTATATCTCTGTTCTACAGGGCGTAGAAAACAAGTTCAAATCGAGGAGATTCCCGGGCGTGGCGGGGCCGGTGACGCGGGGGAGTGCGGGGTTGGGTCGAGAGTAAGGCGGGGTCCGGCTCAGAGTCCGGGGCGCAGCCCGATTGCCTGGAACACCGGCGCCATTTGCCGGGAGGTCGGCAGGGACGCGACGACCAGGCCGTCCAGTTCGCTGTAGAAGGCCTCGCGGGCGCGGGCGAGGGCGACGCGGAGCCGGCATTCGTTGATCAGCGGGCACGCTCCGCCGGCGCCGACGCAGTCGGCCGGGTCGGTGCGGGTGTCCAGTTTCCGCAGGAGCTGCCCCACGGTGGCCAGCCTGCCGGCGCTGCTGAGCCGGGAACCGCCGTTGCGGCCGCGTTCGACGTCGATCATCCCCAGCTCGCGGAGCTTCGCCATCGCCTTGCTGACGTGGTTGTACGGCGTGCCGACAGCGTCCGCGATGCTCTGGGTGGTGAGGAGTCCGCCGTCGGGAGCGGCCGCGAGCACCATCATGGCGCGCAGGCTCACATCCGCGAAGGCATTGATCTTCATAACACCAGTTTACGGGCGGTCTAGTCCACCCAGACGCCGGGCTCGTTGGTATCGGCGGAGAGCTCGCCGAATTCGAGCTCACGCGTTGCGGGGTTCGCTGCGTACGGAAGGACCGCGGCGAATAGGGAGCCGTCCCGGTGCTCCGCGGCCACGTGGATGGCGTCCGAGGCTTCCTCCAGCAGCGTGATGTCACAGACGATCGCGGCGGCGCGGAACTCGTCCCGGTGCTGGCGCAGCAGTTCGGTGAGGTCGCTGATCATCGAATCCGCGTCGAAGTCGGCCTCCGTTCCTTCGGCCGCGTCGGGGGGGGTCACGGCAACCAGCCGGACCTCGCCGTCGTTCTCCACCACGAGGGCGAACGGCAGGAACCCGCCGTTGCGCTCAAGCTGCTCCTGGGCGGCGCCGACGCCGGTGCCGAGCAGGTTCTCCAGGTCGGTGGCGCTGGCGTCCGGAACGCTGTCGCGCCACGACGGGGCAGAGTTCGCGGTTGCCTGCTCGGCTGCGGTTTCCGCAGGCAGTTCCGACACGGCCCTAGCCCCGGACCAGCGCCAGGACGCGGTCGCGGACGCGCTCCATGGTGGCGGTGTCGGTCGCTTCAACGTTGAGGCGCAGGAACGGCTCGGTGTTGGAGGGGCGCAGGTTGAACCAGTAGCTGCCGTCGGTCGCGATGAAGGTGCTGCCGTCGAGGTAGTCCACCTCGACGTCTTCGTTGTGGAAGTCGTGCCGGACGCGTTCCACGGCGGCGGCCTTGTCCTCGATTTCCGAGTTGATCTCGCCGGAGGACATGTACGGCTCGTATTCGCAGCCGAGCTCGGACAACGGACCGTCCTGCTCGCCGAGGGCTGCCAGGACGTGCATCGCGGCGAGCATGCCCGTGTCCGCGTTCCAGAAGTCGCGGAAGTAGAAGTGCGCGGAGTGTTCGCCGCCGAAGATGGCGCCCTCTGCGGCCATCACAGCCTTGATGAAGGAGTGGCCGACGCGGGTGCGGACCGCCCGGCCGCCGTGGCGTTCCACCAGTTCGGGGACGGCGCGGGAGGTCAGGAGGTTGTGGATGACCGTCGGGTTGGCTTCGCCGAGGCCCTGGGCGCGGGCGATCTCGCGGCGGGCCACCATGCCGGTGATCGCTGACGGCGAGACGGGTTCGCCCTTCTCGTCGATGACGAAGCAGCGGTCGGCGTCGCCGTCGAACGCCAGACCGATGTCCGCGCCGTGCTTAACGACGGCGGCCTGCAGGTCGCGCAGGTTCTCCGGTTCCAGCGGGTTGGCGGGGTGGTTCGGGAAGGAACCGTCGAGCTCGAAGTAAAGCGGAATGATTTCAAGGGGAAGCTTGGGCAGCAGGGCGTCGCCGAGCACGGCCGGCGTGGTGAGGCCCGCCATGCCGTTGCCGGCGTCGACGACGACCTTGAGCGGGCGGGTGCCGGAGAGGTCCACGAGGCTGCGGAGGTACTCGGAGTAGCCCTTCAGGACATCGTGGACGCCGATCAGGCCGCGGCCGGGGACGGCGGGGATGGAACCGGAGTTGAGGTATTCCTCGGCGCGGGCCTGGATTTCCTTGAGCCCGGATTCGGAGGAGATCGGCTCGGCGCCGGCCTTGGCCATCTTGATGCCGTTGTACTCCGCGGGGTTGTGGCTCGCGGTGAAGGTGGCTCCGGCTGCGTTGAGCGCACCGCAGGCGTAGTACAGCTCATCGGTGGAGATCAGGTCGAGCAGCTGGACGTTGGCTCCCCGCGTGGCGGCACCGTTGGCGAAGGCCTTGCTGAATTCGGGGGAGGAGGGGCGCATGTCGCCGCCGACGAGCACCGTCTTGCCCTCCAGCTGCAGGACGTCGACGAACGCCGCACCCACAGCCTCGACGATTTCCGCGGTAATCGATTCGCCGACAATGCCGCGCACGTCGTAAGCCTTGAAGGAGGCCGAGAGGTCAAAAGTGTTCGTCTTTTCCGTAGTCACGCGTCTTATCTTACGTTGAAGCCCAATCAGGCTGTGGAGGAGCACTGCCGGGTTTCTACAGCCGCTCGTCTGCAGCGGATCCGCTGTGATTGTCCACATAGCGGCGCCGGTGGCTTCGTCGCTGTCGGAGGGGGCTGGGATACTGAAGCAATGGCCAATAACCTGAACGCTGCAGTCCTGTCCGCGCCCGACGCCGCATCCACCGGCCTCACGGGGACACGGGAGCAGGCGCAGGAAGTCCTGCGGAAGCTGGTCGGCCACCCGGCCGCGGAGTTCCACGAGGGCCAGTTCGAGGCGATTGAAGCCCTTGTCGACGGCGGCCGGCGCGCCCTCGTCGTGCAGCGCACCGGCTGGGGAAAATCGGCCGTGTACTTTGTCTCGTCCCTGCTGCTGCGTCAGCGCGGCGCCGGGCCGACCCTGATCGTGTCCCCGCTGCTGGCGCTCATGCGAGACCAAGTGGCCGCCGCGGCGCGGGCCGGGGTCCGGGCGGTGGCCATCAACTCCGCGAACCAGCTGGACTGGGACACCGTCCGCGAGCAGCTCGCGGCGGACGAGGTCGATGTCCTGCTGGTCTCGCCGGAGCGGCTCACCAACCCCTCCTTCCGCGAGAACCAGCTGCCGGAGCTGATCCGCCGCACGGGCCTACTGGTCATCGATGAGGCCCACTGCATCTCCGACTGGGGCCATGATTTCCGCCCCGACTACCGGCGCATCGCGGACCTGATCACCCAACTGCCGGATACCGTCCCGGTCCTGGCCACCACCGCCACCGCCAACTCCCGGGTGGTCCACGACATCGAGGAGCAGCTCGGCGCCGGTGTGCTGACCATCCGCGGCGCCCTGGGCCGCGAGTCCCTCCGGCTGGGTGTGCTGAGCCTGCCGGACTCCCGCGACCGGCTTGGCTGGCTGCTCACGCACCTGAAAGACCTGCCCGGCAGCGGAATCATCTACACCCTGACGGTCTCCGCGGCCGAGGACACCGCCAGGCTCCTGGCCGAAGCCGGCCACGAGGTCCTCGCCTACACGGGACGCACGGACCCCGCGGACCGTGAACGCGCGGAACAGCTCCTCAAGGACAACCAGGTCAAGGCCCTCGTCGCCACCTCCGCCCTGGGCATGGGCTTCGACAAGCCGGACCTCGGGTTCGTGGTCCACCTTGGGGCGCCGTCGTCCCCGGTGGCGTACTACCAGCAGGTCGGCCGCGCCGGCCGTGGCGCCGCCAACGCCGACGTGCTGCTGCTGCCCGGTTCCGAGGACCGTGACATCTGGCAGTACTTCGCCACCGCGTCCATGCCCTCGGAGGAAAAAGCCGGAGCTGTGCTGACGGCCCTCGCCGAAGCGGGAACCGCCGTGTCCACTGTGGCCCTGGAAGCCCGTGTGGATCTGCGCCGGACGCCGCTGGAACTGCTGCTGAAGGTCCTGGCGGTCGACGGCGCCGTGGAGCGGGTGGGCGGAGGCTGGCGTTCCACCGGCCAACCGTGGACGTACGACGCCGAGCGCTACAGCCGGATCGCGGAGGCCCGGGTGGACGAACAGGACTCCATGGTGATCTACCAGGACACCGCAGGCTGCCGGATGGAATACATCACCTCGGTCCTCGACGACGAAACCGCCCGCGCCTGCGGCCGCTGCGACAACTGCGCCGGAACGTGGTTCCCGGCCGACATTGCCGCCTCGGCCACCGAAGCCGCCGGCCAGACGCTGAGCCGCGCCGGTGTACCGCTGGAACCCCGGCTGCAGTGGCCCAGCGGCATGGACCGCCTCGGCGTGCCCGTGAAGGGCAAGATCAAGCCCGAAGAAAGCGTCGCCGGCGGCCGGGCCTTGGCACGGCTCACGGACCTGGGCTGGGGCGGCGCTCTGCGTGAAGCCTTCGCTGCCGGCGCCCCCGACCGCACGGTGGACCCGGGCATGCTGCAGGCCTGCGTCCAGGTGCTGCGCGAGTGGGGCGCCGGCGACACCAGGACTCCCGGCTGGAGCGGTGCAGGCCGCCCGGCTGCCATCATCAGCGTCCCGTCCCGCGGCAAACCCGCCCTGGTGGACTCGCTGGCCCGCGGCATCTCGGAGATCGGCCGGATCCGGTACCTGGGGCAGCTGCAGCTTGAGCACGGCGGACCGACCGGCGGGCGCGGCGGCAACAGCGCCTACCGGCTTGCCGGGGTCTGGGACCGCCTCGTGGTGGGACCCGAACTCGAAGCAGCCCTGGCCGGAATCCAGGGCCAGAGCGTGATGCTGATCGACGACCTGGTCGACAGCCGCTGGACGGTGACCGTCGCCGGCCGGGCCCTCAGGCTCGCGGGCGCCGGGGCCGTGCTGCCGCTGGTGCTTGGCCAGGCCGGCTGACCCCGGCTCCCGCGTGGCGGGGCAGCGTCAGGCTGTCCATGGCGCTCAGGAGCATGATCAGAGCAATCGCCAGGAACGCCGCCCGGTACGGCCCCGCCGGGTCCGCACCTGCGGCGCCGGCGTCGGCCAGCAGGGGGCCGCTGGCTTCGAAGACCCGGATCAGCAGCGCCCCGATCGCGATCCCGGCCGCCGTCGCGAGCTGCACCAGGGTCGCGGAAACGGCGTTGGCCGACGGCAGTTGGGCGGGATCGACGTCGGCGTACTGCACCGAGGCGTACGCCGAGAAACCGATGGACCGGAAGGCTCCGCTGGCGACGAGCAGCGCCAGGATCAGTGGTTCCGGGGTGCCGGCGTCGAGCAGGGCGCACAGCGCAAAGGTGGCCGCCGAAGCCAGGGACGCGAAGACCAGGACCGGTTTGAAACCGAAGCGGCGGATGAGCGGGGTCGTGGCCGGCTTGATCCCGATGTTGCCAACGAAGACCGCCGCCACGAGCACGCCGGCGCGCAGCGGATCCCAGCCGAATCCGTTCTGGAACATCAGCGGCAGCAGGAAGGGCACAGCGCTGATGGTCAGGCGGTAGATGAAGCCGCCTGTCGCCGTGGAGCGGAACGTCCGGGTGGAAAAGACGCCGAGATCGAACAACGGGGAGCGCGTCCGCCGCATCCACCAGGCTGCGGTGCTGAGGAACACGAGCCCCGCGGTGATGCCGATGGCCGCATAGGCGCCGGACTCACGGCCCCCGGCCAGTTCGAGGCCCACCATGACGGACCCCACGCCCAGGGTCGTGAGGGCCAGCCCCAGCCAATCCAGACGGCGTTGGCGGTCGCCCTTGGTGCTCGGGACCAACCGCAGCGCCGCGACGAACGCGGCGAGCCCCAGCGGGAGGTTGACCAGGAAGATCCAGTGCCAGGACAGGAATGTCGTGAGCGCGCCTCCCACCAGCGGGGCGAGGACCGGAGCCAGCAGGCCGGGCCACACCAGGTAGGCCGTGGCACGGAGCAGATCCTTCTTTGCCGTTCCGCGGAGCACCACGAGGGTGCCCACCGGGACCATCATGGCGCCGCCCGCACCCTGCAGCACCCGGCTTAGGGTCAGCATGGTGAGGTCCTGGCTAAGCGCGCACAGCAGCGAGGCCACCGTGAACACCGCAATGGCCAGGCAGAACACCCGCCGCGCGCCGAGACGCTCCGCCAGCCAGCCGCTGATCGGGATTCCCATCGCCACGGTCATCAGGTAAGCGGTCATCGTGATGTTGACGTCCGCCGACGGGACCGAGAAGTCCGCGGCGATGCTGGGGATCGCCGTGGTCAGGACGGTGCCGTCCAGGAATTCCATAAAAAACGTGGCGGCGACGAGGAGGGCCAGGCGGGGACTCCACTTGTCCACGGATGCGCCGGCGGGCGGCGAGGGCTCACTCATGCAGGGATCACGACGCCGGGTTCAGCCCTGGGCGGCCGGCCCGGACTCCAGCGGCCCGGAGTCCAGCACGGCCATGGCCGCATTGTGCCCGCCGATGGCGCTGACGGCACCGCCGCGCCGGGCGCCCGACCCGCAGAGCAGGATCTGCGGGTCATCGGTCGCGACGCCCCAGCGCTGCGCCGGGGAGTCCCGCGGCGCGTTGTCCTCGACGAAGGGCCAGTCGAGGCCGCCGTGGAAGATGTTGCCCCGGGGCATGCCGACCGCCCGCTCGATGTCCAGGGTGGTCTTGGTTTCGATGCAGGGCTGTCCGTCCGGTCCCGTCAGCAGGAGTTCCTCAATGGGTTCGGCCAGAACCGAGTTCAGCGACTTTAGCACGGCCGCCTGCAGCTCCGCCCGGCGCTGGTCATTGTTCTCCGCCGTGATGAGCCGGTCCGGGACGTGCAGGCCGAACACGGTGAGGGTCTGCGCACCGGCGGCCTGCAGCTCCGGTGACAGGATGCTGGGGTCCGTGAGCGAATGGCAGTAGATCTCGCAGGGCAGCGGGTCGGGGACGGTTCCGGCCGCGGCGGCGAGGTAGGCGGCGTCGAGCTGCGACCAGGTCTCATTGATGTGAAACGTTCCGCCGAAGGCCGCTTCCGGGCTGACCGTCTCATCCAGGAGCCGGGGGAGCCGCTTCAGCAGCAGGTTCACCTTGACCTGGGCGCCCTCGCGGAGGTGGTTCGGGTTCCGGGTGGCGGGCTGTGTTGCCTGCTGTGCAGTGCCGCTGGAAGCGCCGGAGTTCCTGAGCCGGTCCAGCGCCACCGGGGCCACGTTGGCGAGGACCCAGGAACCGGTGGCCGTGTGCTCTGCGCCGTCATGGAGGTAGCTGACCATGCCTCCCGGGCGGACCGCGGTGACGTCCGCGGACGTCAGGATGGTCGCCCCGGCCTCGCGGGCGGCACGTTCCAGCTCCCCGGACACGGCGCCCATCCCGCCGACGGGCACGTCCCAGTCGCCCGTTCCGCCGCCGACCAGGTGGTACAGGAAGCAGATGTTCTGCTGCAGGTCCTCGTCGTTTGCCCGGGCGAACGTGCCGATCAGGGCATCCGTGAGCACCACGCCGCGGACCAGGTCGTGCTCGAGCGACTTGGCGATGGTCTCGCCGATGGGCCGTTCCGTCAGGGCGTCCCACTCAGCCTCCGCGCCGGCCCGGGCTGCGAGGTCCCGAGCCTCGGACCGGGTCGGCAGCGGCGCGGTCATGGTGGGCCACAGGGCCTCGGTGAGCTGACGGAAGCCCGAGTAGAACTCGGTGAAGGCGTGGAACTCACTGTCGGGCGCGCCGACGGCGGCAAAGGATGCCGCGGTGGCCGCGGCATCGCCGTTGTCGACCAGCAGGGCGCGGCCGCCGTCGTGCGGGTCCGGGGTATAGGACGAGTACCGGCGCCTTGCCAGCCGGATGCGCAGGCCCAGGTCGTCAATGACCTGCTGCGGGAGGAGGCTCACCAGGTAGGAATAGCGCGAGAGGCGCGCGTCGACGCCGTCGAACGCCCGGGCGGATACCGCTGCGCCGCCGGGATGCTCAAGCTTTTCCAACAGGAGGACCTTCCGGCCGGCCTTGGCCAGGTACGCGGCCGCGGCGAGGCCGTTGTGGCCGCCGCCGACAATGATCGCGTCAAACGCGCTGGTTTTCGACATGGGATTGCTCGGCATGAGCCCATCCTGCCATCGAGGCAGCCGGAGGCCGGTTGTCCGGCCTCCGGACGCACCGTGGCGGTGGTCGGCCACACGCCGGGGACGGGAAACCCCGCCCCGGGTACGCAAAAGGCCCCGGTCCAGGGACCGGGGCCAAACGCGGAGACGGGGGGATTTGAACCCCCGGTGGAGTTGTGCCCCACACTTCATTAGCAGTGAAGCCCATTCGGCCGCTCTGGCACGTCTCCAATTGCTATTAACTAGCCAACCAAGGATACGCAGAAGGTGCCATGCAGTGCAAAACGGCCAATGCGGGGTCACTTCCGGCCCTTCCCGGACCCGCAGAATCATACGGTCGTTGCAACATCTGATTTTTTGGAGGTTGCCATGCCGAGTGGTTTTCGGGCGCCGGATGCGCTGAAGGATGAGTTCTTTTCGCTTCTGCGGCAGGGGGTGTCGGTCAAGGAAGCCTCTGCCCGGATTGGGG
>NZ_JBFRDB010000041.1:0-6470 GCF_052113365.1 Arthrobacter sp. YAF17
GATGGTGCGGTGACGCCGGCGTCGACGACGTTTGATGTGTTGCAGGATGCCGGGACGGTGTTGGTCGATGTGTTGGTCGATGATGCTGCGGGGTCGACGTTGAATCAGGTGTCGGCGGCGCAGATGCGGTTGGGCGGGGATAAGAAGTTGCCGGGGTCGGCTGAGGTGAGTTTCGGGTCGAAGGTCATTTCGGTGACGGATGCGGCGAAAGGCTCAGTGTGGGCGTTGTCGCCGTCGACCGTGGGCGGTTTTGATGCCGAGAGCTCGGAGCCGGTGCTGGCGGGGTCCGCGGGGACGGTGTCGGCGGTGGGTGCCGATGACCGGATCTACAGTGCGGACCCGAAGTCCGGGCAGGTCACGGTCACGGCGGTGGATGCCGAGGGCGCGGCGACGGACGTGCAGTCCAGCACCTGGAATGGGTTGAAGGGTGCGGGGGACCTGCAGCTTGCCGTGGTGGGGGATGCGCCGGTGGTGCTGGACGCCGGCCGGGGGAAGCTGTTCCTGCCGGGCGGCCGTGAACTAGCGCTGGAGAACGCAAAGGACGCGAAGCTGCAGCTTTCGGGTCCGGGCGCGGATGCGGTGGCGGTCGCGACGCCGAAGGCGCTGCTGCTGCAGCCGTTGGATGGTTCGACGGCGAAGACGGTGACGTTTGGCGGGCAGGGGGTGCCGGCGGCTCCGGTGCAGCTGGGCGGGTGTGTGCATGCGGCGTGGTCGGGGGCGAACAAGTATGTCCGGGACTGCGCGGATGATGCCAGTGACAAGACCGTGGATGTGCCGAAGGCCAGCGCGTCGCCAAGTTACGTGTTCCGGGTGAACCGGGACCTGGTGGTCCTGAATGATGTGAATTCCGGGAATGTGTGGCTGGTGAACCAGAACATGCAGCTGGTCAACAACTGGGACGACGTCATCCCGCCACAGCAGACCTCCGACGACGCGGACAAGGACTCCGCCGACGAAGTCCAGCAGACCGTGCTCCCGGACCGCACCAAACCCAACAGCCCGCCCGCCGCCAAACCCGACACCTTCGGCGTGCGCGCCGGCAAGACCACCATCCTGCCCGTGCTGGACAACGACACCGACCCCGACGGCGACATCCTCACCGTCCGCAGCCCGGACCCGCTCACCTCAGGGTTGCTCGCGCCGATCTACGGCGCCACCGGCTTCCAGGTCAGCGTCGGCGCCGACAAGACCGGCTCGGAAACTTTCAAATACACGGCTGACGACGGCCGCGGACTCTCCGCCACCGCCGACGTCACCCTCAACATCGTCCCGCCGGGGGAGAACACCGCCCCGCGGCAGAAGCCCAACCGCAACACCACCCTCGTGGTCCAGTCCGGCAAGATCGTCAGCCAGAACATCCTCACTGACTGGATCGACCCCGACGGCGACGACCTGTTCGTCGTCGGCGCCGCCGGCAGCGACCCCCGCGACCAGGTCAAAGTCCGGCCCGACGGCCTGCTCAGTTTCCAGGACGCAGGGTCCGAACCGGGCCGCAAGACCGTCACCGTCACGGTCTCGGACGGCCGCTCCACCACCGAAGGCAAAGTCACAGTCGACGTCCGCGCCCCCGGCGCCCTGCCGCCGATCGCCAACGCGGACCATCTCGTCGCCGTCGCCGGGGTGGACACGGTGATCGCGCCCCTCAAGAACGACTCCGACCCCCAGGGCGGCGCCCTCCGCCTCGCCCAGGTCACCCCGGACGGCAACTCCACCGCCACGATGGGCGCGGACCAGCAGACCTTCACGTTCAACTCCACCGCCCAGGGCGCCCACTACGTGTCCTACCTCGTCACCAACGGACCGGCCAGCGCCCAGCAGCTGGTGCGCGTCGACGTCGTCCCCGGCGACGGTGACGGCGCCCCGGTGGCGGTCCGCGACACCGCCCTGCTGCCCAGCGGCGGCAGCGTCCTGGTGGACGTCCTCGGCAACGACTCCGATCCCTCCGGCGGAGTGCTGGTGGTGCAGTCCGTGACGGCGGCGGACGGACTGCCGGTCAGCGCGGCCGTGCTGGACCACTCCGTCGTCCGGATCACCGACATCCGGGCGCAGGGCCAGCTCAGCGTCAAATACACCATCTCCAACGGCAAATCCTCCGCGAGCGGGGAGATCGCCGTCCTGGTGGTCCCCGCACCGTCCAAACTGCAGGCGCCACAGGCAAAACCGGACGAAGCAACAGTGCGCGCCGGGGACGTCGTCACCATCCCGGTGCTCGACAACGACACCGACCCCAACGGCGGCAAGCTCACCCTGGAACCGGTGCTCGCCCAGCAGCCGGACGCCGCTGACGGCCGGATCTTCACCTCCGGCGGGGCGCTGCGCTTCATCGCCGGCGAGGTGCCGAAGACCGTCTACGCGATCTACAAGGTCACCAACGCCTCGGGGCAATCGGATTCCCAGCAGGTCACCATCCGCATCCGGGCACGCGACGACGAACGCAACACCCGCCCTGAACCCAAGAACCTCACCGCCCGTGTGGTGGCCGGCATGACAGTGCGCATTCCCGTGCCGCTCGACGGCGTGGACGCCGACGGCGACTCCGTGCAGCTGACCGGCGTCGACAAGGCCCCCGCGATGGGCACCGCCGTGGTCAAGGACGGTTACCTCGAATTCACCGCCGCCGGAAACGGCGCCGGAACGGACACCTTCAGCTACCGCGTACGCGACCGGATCGGCGCCGAAAACACCGGCACCGTGATCGTCGGGATCGCCCCGCAGGAAGCCAACAACCAGAAACCCATCGCCATCGACGACGCGGTGGACGTCCGGCCCGGCCGCAAGATCGCGGTCGAGGCCCTCGCGAACGACTCGGACCCGGACGGCGACCCCATCAGCCTGGTCGGCAACGGCTTCGAGGCCCGCCCCGAGCTCAGGGTCGAAGCGGCCGACGGCGGCAAGGTGCTCCTCACCGCCCCCGCGACCGCCGGCAACGAGAGCGTCAGCTACAAGATCCAGGACGACAAAAAGGCCCAGGGCAGCGCGGTGATCCGCGTCCGGATCAGCCCGGACGCCGCGCTCAAGCTCCCGGTCGCCAAGGACGACGTGGTCACCCCCGCCGAGACACTGGGCAAGTCCGCCGTCGACGTTCCGGTCCTGAAGAACGACTCCGACCCGGACGGCGTCGCCGCCGACCTCAAGATCAGCCTGCCCGACGGCAACCCGAACGCCCGGGCGGGCGACGGCAGTGTCCGGGTGGCCCTCGCCCCCAAGGACCAACTGGTCCCGTACACCGTGACCGACGTCGACGGCCAGAGCGCGACGGCGGTCATCTGGGTCCCCGGCCAGGGCGAACAGCACCCCACCCTGGCCAGGACCGACGTCGTCGAAGTGATGGCCGGCAAGCAGCTCAACCTCGACCTGAACGAATACGTCCGGGTCAGGGAGGGCCGCACCCCGCGGATCACCCAGGTGGACAGCGTCCGCGTGCAGGGCGCCGACCCGCAGAACGTCGTCGCCGGAAACGGCAGCGCCCTGCGCTACGCCGCGCTGCAGGACTACGTGGGCCCGGGCTCCGTGACCTTCGAAGTAACCGATGGCACCGGCCCCGACGATCCGCAGGGCCTCAAGTCCACCCTCAGCATCATCACCAAGGTCATTCCCGATCCGAACGCCAACCACCCGCCGAGCTTCAGCGGGGCCACGCTGGAGGTGCCCAAGGCCGAGTCCGCCAGCCTGGACCTGGGCAACCTGGCCAAGGACGTGGACTCCGGCGACCAGGAGAAGCTGAAATTCGAACTCGACGGCACCCTGCCCGAGGGCTTTAAGGCCACCCTGGACGGCGCGACGCTGAAGGTCACCGCGGACTCCGCCAGGGCCGCCGGCTGGAAGGGCAGCATCCCGCTGAAGGTCACCGACGGACGCTCCGAGCCGGTCAAGGCCAGCGTCACCGCCACGGTCGTGGCCTCCAACCGCCCGCTTCCGGTCGCGAACGAGGACGTGATCGAGAAGGCCAACGCCGGCAAGACCGAGACCATCAACGTGCTCGCCAACGACTTCAACCCGTTCAGCGACACCCCGCTGAGGATTGTCACCGCCACGGTGGAAACCGGCTCCGCCGCCGGACAGCCCGCCGTCGCCGGCGACTCGATCACCGTCACCCCGGCCGCCGGCTTCAAGGGCGTGATGGTGCTGCGCTACACCGTGATGGACAAGACCGACGACATCTCCCGGCAGACCGACGGCCGGGTCAGGATCACGGTCCGGGACAAGCCGGACGCCCCCTCCGCGCCGTCCGCCACGGACGTGCGCAGCCGGACCGCGGTGCTCAAGTGGACTCCGCCCTCGGACAACGGCGCCACCATCAGCAAATACACGGTGCGCTCCAGCGGCTTCAGCCAGGACTGCGCCACCACCACGTGCACACTCAGCGGACTGACCAACGACGTCAAGTACGTGTTCACCGTCACCGCCACCAACGAGGTGGGGGAGTCCGTGCCGTCTCCGGCCTCCAACGAAATCCGGCCGGATGAGAAGCCCTCGCCGCCGGAGTCTCCCACGGTCAAGGCCGGGGACAAGAACATGGTGATCACCTGGCCCGCGGCCAAGACCGAGGGCTCGGCGGTGAAGAACTACAACCTGGAGATCTCCCCGCCGCCGGCCAACGGCATCGCGGTGAAAAACGGTGTGGCCGGCCTGAGCTACACCTGGCCCGGACTGACCAACGGCGTGCGCTACAAGGTCCGTGCCCAGGCCGTCAACGAACTCGGCCCGTCCGAGTGGGGCCTCTACTCGGCCGAAGACAACCCTGCCGGCGTCCCGGCCGCACCGGCAGCGCCGACGACGTCGGTGGCGTCCGCCGTGGGAACCTCCAACCAGCTGAAGGTGAACTGGAGCGAGCCGAACACCAACGGCGACGCCATCAAGAACTACTACGTCACCATGAGCGGCGGCGGCGGCACCACCCAGACCCAGATGATCGCCGGAACGGTGCGGACCGCCAACTTCACGGCGAACAACTCCGAAACCGGCTACACCTTCACGGTCCAGGCCGAGAACAAGGCGGGCAAGGGCGCGGTCAGCGCAGCCTCGGCCCCCCGCCGCGCCACCGGCAAGCTCGGTCAGGTCTCCGGCGTCAGCGCCACGCCGGCCGACACCGGCGGGGCCGGCCGGGCCGTGGTCATCAACTTCCGGGAACTGGACGCGGCCGGGCGGAACGGCTCCCAGCCCGGGGAGGTCAGCTACACCTACTACGCGAGCCCCAGCGGCAAGACCGGCGCTATCAGCCCCGGCCAGAAGGTGGGCGGATTCACCAACGGCCAGGCCGCCACGATTACCGTGACGGCCAACTCGAGCGTCGCACCGAGCTCCGACGCCAGCACCGGTGCCACGGCCACGCCGTACGGCGCGCCCGGAACGCCCGCGGCGTCGGGGCAGGACGGCGCCGAAAACCAGAAGAACCTCAGTTTCAGCTGGAGCTCGCCGTCCACCACGACCAACGACGTTGCCTACACCCAGATCAGCATCGACAACGGCGGCTGGGAGCGCGTTCCGGCGTCGGGAAGCCGGACCGTGAACACCGGCGGCTTCAGCGAACCGCACCAGATCCGGGTCCAGACCGTCAACTCCCTTGGCACCGGCGGGCCGATCGCCTCGGCCTCCGCCCGGTCCGGGACCGAGAAGACCCGGTGGACCACCCGGCTCAACAGCGGGATGGGCCGCAGCTGCACCGACCTGCCCGGTGCGACCTCCTACGACAACAGCCAGCCGGGTAACTTCACCTGCGACGGCAAGGGCGGCACCGACCGACCATGGATGGGCCCGTCGGACGTCTTCGACGTCATGTGCTGGAAGCCGCACGGTACGTACTACAGCGGCGACGGCCAGTGGTACTACATCATGCGCGGTTCGCCGAACCAGACGCGCTGGATCAATTCCACCCACACCTCGATTGGCGCGCCCGGGCAGAGCGGCGTCCCGTTGTGCACCTTCCCGGTAGGAGCGACACCATAGCCGCCCCGGCCCCCGGAGCGGCGGTCGGTGGGCAGTCCTGCCCATCGCGCCCTTCCGGACAGTTCGGTAGGCTGTCGCGGGAACTGAGGGCCCTGTCTCGGGTCCGCCACGAGAATCACGACGCCATCCTGAAGGACATCTGAAGCTGTGACACGTCTGCTCGCCACGCTGGGGTTCAAGAAGCCAGGTCCACAGAAGCGCCCACCTAGCCCCGGCTCCACCAAACGGCGCAACAAGCTCATCGCCGGCACCGCCATCGCCTCCGCTGCCGCGGTGCTGGTTACCGCTGCCATCATTTATCCGGGGTTTAAGACCACTGAGGTGGAGTTGAATGACGGCGGGGTGTGGGTGGTCTCGAAGTCGAAGAACGCCGTGGGCCGGTTGAATTATCCTTCGCGTGTTTTGGATGGTGCGGTGACGCCGGCGTCGACGACGTTTGATGTGTTGCAGGATGCCGGGACGGTGTTGGTCGATGATGCTGCGGGGTCGACGTTGAATCAGGTGTCGGCGGCGCAGATGCGGTT
>NZ_JBFRDB010000042.1:0-6259 GCF_052113365.1 Arthrobacter sp. YAF17
CGCACACCGGAACCCTGCTCTTCACCGGGCCCGTCACCGCCTCCACCGCCCGGAAAATCGCCTG
This sequence comes from Arthrobacter sp. YAF17, assembly GCF_052113365.1. Lineage (NCBI taxonomy): Bacteria > Bacillati > Actinomycetota > Actinomycetes > Micrococcales > Micrococcaceae > Arthrobacter > Arthrobacter sp. YAF17. Next base: position 65 of record NZ_JBFRDB010000042.1, read on the forward strand.
CGACGCGGACATCATCCCCGTCCTCCTCGGCGGCGAAGGACGGATCCTGGACATCGGCCGCGCCTCCCGGGTCTTCCCGCCCCACATCCGCAAAGCCCTCACCACCCGCGACCAAGGCTGCACCTTCCCCGGCTGCACCATCCCCGCCCCCTGGTGCGAAGCCCACCACATCACCTACTGGTCCCGCGGCGGAACCACCGGCACAGACAACGGAACCCTGCTCTGCTCACACCACCACCACCTGATCCACAAAGAACAATGGACCATCCAACTCCGCACCGGCATCCCCTGGTTCATCCCGCCCCCACACATCGACCCACGCCAAAAACCCCGACGCAACTACTACTTCCACCCCACAGACCTCAACCACGCCGCCTGACTCCGTGGTTAGAAAGGACCGGCGGCAGCGCGTGAGGGTTTGGACACAACCCCGGGAAACCAAATATCTCGATCATGGAGATAACATCGAACTGTGAAAGATGCCAGACCGGAGAGCCCTGGAAACTCAGTTGCTCATGATCCGCCGGACGCCCCGGCGAAAGCCGCGCAGCTCGACTCCTCGGGATTTAGTTCAGCAGTCCTTTACTGGAGCGGCCTCGCAACCGCGTTAACGCTGATCGTGGTCCCGCTCTGGATGTTGTTCGGTAACAGCGCCGTACTCGGCGGTCACCCGGCCCTGCCCATCCTGCTCTCGGCCGTGGCCATACTGGGCATCTTCTGGATGTTCAGACTCGTCAAACGACGGACACTGCCTGAACGATTCAGCCTGAAAAACCCGGGAATCCTGCCACAACGTCAACAGCCACAGCCACAGCCACAGCCACAGCCACAGCCACAGCCACAGCCACAGCCACAGCCACAGCCACAGCCACAGCCACAGCGTAGGGTGTCGCGCTGGCAGTTGTTCCGCGGCCTTGTGGCTCGGATTGTTGCCGTGGGCCTCGTCGCGGGGTTGGCGTGGCTCAACCCGTTCCCGTACCAGCCCAGCGCTACTGCCGGCCAGACCACGGAGCCAACCGGGACAACGCAGACGACCACCACCGAGGACGCCACCACCATCACTCTCGCCCCGGAAGGGAAGGCCAGCGCGGGTCTCGTGTTCTACCCGGGGGCGCGGGTTGATGCGCGCGCCTACCAGGACATCCTGCGCCCACTGGCCAACGCTGGCTATTTGGTCGTCATCTTGAAAGTACCTCTGGGCATCGCTCTGCTGAACACCGGCCAGGCCCGCGGAGTCATGGACCGGCATCCAGATATCACGTCGTGGGCCGTCGGTGGGCATTCACTGGGCGGAGTGAGCGCGTCCACCTTCGCAAAATCGAACCCCGACGTCGCCGGGCTCCTGCTGTTTGCCTCGTATCCTGCGGACAGCATGGCGGAGTCCGTTGAACTCGCGGTGCTCTCGGTCTCCGGCTCAAACGACGGCCTCACCACTCCGGACAAGGTCGCGGCGTCAAAGCCCCTGCTCCCGCCGGCCACCGTCTACGCAACGGTGGAGGGCGGCGTGCACGCATTTTTCGGAGACTACGGTGAGCAACCCGGGGACGGCGAGCCAGGCATCTCCCGCGAACAGGCGCAGCAGCAGGTCACCGCGGAGTCGGTCCGCTTTCTGGACCGGCTTGTGGCGGCCGGCTGACAGCCGTCGCCAGACTGCCCGACCGCTGACGGCAGGACTCTGCCACGATGGAAGCATCCGCAATCGCACTGCGAACGAGGACGCCACGTATGCTCAACCGTTTCTACGTCAACCCGATCCTGCCTGCCCAAGACGGGGACCGAGCCCGCAGGTTCTACCGTGACGTCCCTTGGCCTCGACCTGCTGACCGGACCGTCCGACGACCCCATGATTTTCGGCGCAGCGGAGGGCTCGAGCATTGCCCTGAGCGAGATGCGCGACCGCACGCCACCGCCGTACCCCATGATCAGTTTTATGGTCACCGGAATCGAGGAGCTCGTCGAGGCCCTCAAGGCCCGCGGTGCCACGTTCCAGCCTCTCGGCCCTGCCAGCTTCGCAGGAGTGGAGGGCAAAGCCAGCGGGGACGTCATGGACTTCGGCCAGGCCAAATCCGCGTTCCTGAAAGACTCAGAAGGCAACATGATCGCGCTCAACGAATTCACCGGCTGAGATCCTGAGTGTCGCCACTCACGGCAGAGCAGTACCAGCGCAACTCTCTAAGCCCGCGGCTACCGCCCCGCGGCGTACCCCTGCGCGCCCCGGGGATTTGCCGCCGCCTGCAGTACTCCCGTCGAAGGATCCCGCACGACGGCGGAAAGGCGTCCCAGCGTCCAGCCGCCCACCCTCGTGACAACGTGACCGCGGCGCTCAAGTCCCGCGATGACGTCCTCACCGAGCCGGTCCTCGACGACGGCGCCACCGGGCTCCCAGGTGCGCGGCCAGAATGATCCAGGCATAGACGTCGTATGAAAGGTCGGCGCGTCGATGGCCTGCTGCGGCGAGTAGCCGCCAACGATCGTGCGGAGCAGGTACGGCAGTTGCCACTGATCCTGTTGGTCCCCGCCCGGCGACCCGAGTGCTGTCACAGCATGTCCGTCCCGCAGCACGAGGGTCGGCGTCAACGTCGTGCGCGGCCGCTTGCCCGGCGTCAGCGTCGAGGGTGTGCCCGGCTCCAGCCAGGTCATCTGCAACCGGGTCCCGAGGCAGAAGCCCAGTTCCGGGATGGCGGGCGAGGACTGCAGCCAGCCGCCCGACGGCGTGGCCGAGACCATGTTGCCCCAGCGGTCCACGACGTCGATATGGCAGGTGTCACCCCGGGTCTCCCCGCTCGGCGCCACGGTCGGTTCGCCCACTCCAAGCCCGACGGCCCCGGCGGAGCCGGAGCCCGCCCCCGCGAGCGCCGGAGGTGTGTAGCTGGTCCGCAGCGGCGGCAGATACGGCTCAAACCCGGGCACTATGCCGGGCCGGAAGTCGTGCGACGCCCGCTCCCCGATCAGCGCCCGGCGGCTGGCGCAGTACTCAGCGGAGAGGAGATACTCCAGCGGAACGTCCGTGTCGCCGTAGTACGCTTCCCGATCCGCGAGTGCCAGCTTCTGGGCTTCGAGAATGGTGTGCACGCCGAGCTCGGTGGACGGATCCAGATACCGGTCATCGAACCCCTCGAGGATCGCTAGCGTCTGAAGCAGTGCCGGACCCTGCCCCCACGGCCCTGTCTTGGCGATCGTGTGCCCCCGGAACTCCACGGTGGCGGCGGCCTCGTAGCCTGCCTCGAACCCGGCGAGGTCCTCCAGTTCAAGGACACCCCGATGATCCGTGCCGGAGGAATGCCGGTGCGGTGTCAGGACTGACTCCACCATGGCCTTGGCCACGAAACCCTCGCGCCATTCCCGGCGGGCGGCGTCGATCCTGGCCTTGCGGGCGTGCCCACCTGAGCCGTTGCCGGGGCTCTTCCCGCGGCCACGCTCGCGGGAGCCGCTCCCCTGGGACCCGCCCGGAGTCTCATCCGAAGACCCCTCAGACCCGGCGGCCCCGGCGTCGACCAGCCGCTGCAGTGTCCGGGCGTAGGCCGGGTTCCGGACCAGCTCCCCCTCGGCCGGGATCCGTCCGCCGGGCATCCACAGGTCGGCCGACGTGGGCCAGTGCGTCTGGAACAGCTCGGCCGCGGCCGCGATGGTCGTCCCGACCCTGCCCAGCATCGGGTGCCCGTCGCGGGCGTAGCCGATCGCGAATTCCAGCACGTCGCCCAGTTCCAGGGTCCCGTGGTCCCGCAACAGCAGGAGCCACGCGTCGACGGCGGCGGGAACCGCGGCGGCCAGCGCACCGGAGCCGGGCACCAGTTCCAGGCCTTCGGCGAGGTAGTGCTCCACCGTGGCTCCGGCAGGGGCCGGACCCTGGCCCATGAGGACCACCGGCGTGCCCGGTTCGGCCCCGGTGACGAAGACGCCGGTCATGTCCCCGCCGGGACCGTTCAGGTGCGGCTCGACAACGTGCAGCACGAAGGCCCCCGCCGTCGCGGCGTCGAACGCGTTACCGCCGCGTTCCAGCACCGCCTGGGCGGCCGCCGTCGCAAGCCAGTGTGTGGAGGCGCTCATCCCAAAGGTGCCCTGGAGCGTGGGGCGGGTGGTGAACGCATCGGGCCGGGTGAACTCCACCGGGGACTCCGGCGCGGCCTCCGCCGTGCCGGTGCGCGGGGAAGCCAGGGAACCTGTGTCGACGTCAGCCAAACAGGGCCGCCACGCGGGTCAGTGTCTCGTATACGCCGTACCCGAGGGGCACACCCACGAGCGCCCAGGCGACCACCAGCTTTCCGGTGGACGCGTTCACAGTCGTCTGCGCAGTACTCATCTCAGGCCTCCATGGCGGGTTCTTCGGAGCGGACACGGTCGGGGCGTGGTTCGTGGAACCGGGAATCGACCGGTTTGACCAGCAGGTTGGCGACAAAACCGATCACCAACAGCCCCACCATGGTCAGCAGCGCGGGCTGGTAGGACGCCGCGGTCAACTGGCCGGGCTTTCCCTGGGCATCGAGGAACGCGTTGACGATCAATGGCCCGGCGATGCCGGCCGCCGACCATGCCGTCAGGAGCCGGCCGTGGATCGCCCCGACCTGGAAGGTGCCGAACAGGTCCCGCAGGTAGGCCGGGACGGTGGCGAAGCCTCCGCCGTAGAAGGAGATGATGATGAACGCGAGCGCCACGTATAGGAAGGTGGTGCTGGAGCCGGCCAGCGCCAGCACCGTGTAGAGCACCGCGCCGACCCCGAGGTACATCATGTAGATGCGCTTGCGGCCGGTCACGTCCGACGTCGCGGACCAGGCGAAGCGGCCGGACATGTTGCCGATCGAGAGCAGTCCCACGAAGCCGGAGGCGACGGCGGCGCTCACCAGGGACACGCCGTCGGACTGGCGGAAGAAGTCCTGGATCATCGGCGCGGCCTGCTCGAGGATGCCGATGCCCGCTGTCACGTTGCAGAAGAGGGCGATCCAGACGAGCCAGAACTGCCGGGTCTTGACGGAGTTCCGGGCGGAGACGTTGTCCGTAGTGACGAGCGTGGCGGCCTTGACCTTGGCCGGGTCGAAGCCGGCCGGCTTCCAGCCGTCGGCCGGGACCTTGATGGTGAACGCGCCGAACATCATGTATGCGAGGTACACGACGGCGAGTGTCAGGAAGAGCTTTCCGACGGAGTCGCCGCTGGCCACCCAGCCCTTGGCGCCGGAGTTGGGGTCGTACATTTTCAGCAGCGCGGTGGAGACGGGGCTGGCGATCAGGGCGCCGCCGCCGAAGCCCATGATGGCCATGCCGGTCGCGAGGCCCGGGCGGTCGGGGAACCATTTGATGAGGGTGGAGACCGGCGAGATGTAGCCGATGCCCAGGCCGATGCCGCCGACGAAGCCATAGCCGAGGTAGACCAGCCACAACTGCCCGCTGAAGATCCCGAGCGAGCCGATCAGGAAGCCGCTGGCCCAGAACACGGCCGAGGTGAACATCGCCTTGCGCGGGCCGTTCTTGTCCACCCAGGTGCCCATGATGGCGGCAGAAAGGCCCAGCATCACGATCGCGATCGAGAAGATCACGCCGATTTCTGTCAGGCTGGCGCCGAAGTGCTTCACCAGCGCGGTCTTGTAGACACTCGTGGCGTAGGCCTGGCCGATGCACAGGTGCACGGCGAGCGCCGCGGGCGGCACCAGCCACCGGTTGAATCCCGGCGGGGCGATTGTTCGGTCACGGTCCAGCCAGCCCATAAGTGCTCCCCTTGCTTGTCGAAGACGTCGGTGTCTCTGCGGCATAGAGGCGAAAGACCCGCTATTGGGCCGTTGCCTCCGGCAATCATGGTGCAGATCGACAGTAAACGTACTACTTCTGCGACGAGCGGTAGGAATTGCGCGATGAGCGGTCGCTTTGGGCTCGGTGACCTGCTTTTCTGCGGCCTCTTTTCCGCCTGCTTTGGGGGCCTCATTTGGCGCCTCCTTTGGGGGCCTCCTTTGGGGGCCTCCTTTGGGCGCCTGCTTTTGCGTGCTACTTTCCGAGGCCTGCCCTCCGGAGTGCTTCGGCCATTGCTGTGTTGGCCGGCGCCGGGGCAGGCGCCGACTTCTGAGGTTGCCTGGCGGGTGTCCGCCGCTCGGGCGCCGGCTTCCCGGACGGCTTCTGCCCGGAATGTTGCTGCGCCGGCGCCTGCGGTGCCGCCTGTCGCGGGCGATCCGGCCGCGCAGCAGGGCCACCCGGGGCGGCCGGACCCCCGGC
>NZ_JBFRDB010000043.1:0-5338 GCF_052113365.1 Arthrobacter sp. YAF17
CGCCGAGGACCTCGAGATCATCGCCGACAAACTCAACAACCGGCCCCGTCCCACGCTCAACCTCGAGACCCCCAAACAACGCATGCGCCAACTCATTGCCACCGCGGCCTAAACCCAGTTGTTGCAACGACCAATTGACTTTGAGCCCCTTCCATGGGCCGGATCTGACCCCGCGTTGCTTTAGACGGGCGGGACCAGCCCTGCTTCCTTCAGGGCCAGGTAGATCTTGTCCCGGGCGATCGGCAGTTCCGCGAACCGGATCCCCGTGGCGTTCCGGATGGCGTTGGCCAACGCCGGCGCCACCGGGTTGAACGGGCTCTCGCTCATGGACTTCGCACCCAGCGGGCCCAGCTTGTCGGACGTGTCGGCGAAGTACACCTCGCTGCGGGGCACGTCCGCGAAGGACGGGATGTGGTACTGCCGCAGGATGTCCGTGGTGACCCGGCCGGCGTCGTCCACCCTGACCTCCTCATACAGCGCGGCGCCGAGCGCCTGCGCGATGCCGCCTTCGATCTGCCCCCGGCACTGCCGCGGGTTGACCACCACGCCGGCGTCGGCGGCCTGGACGCTCTGCAGGATCCGCAGCTCCCCCGTCCCGGTGTTGACGGCCACCCGGAAGCCGTGGACGTTGAACGCCACCGACCGCGGGGTCCCGCCCCAGCGCCCCTCGCCGGAAAGGTCGACGCCGGCCGCTGCGGCGGCGTCGTACAGTTCCGTCAGCGGCACCCGGGTTCCCTCGCAGATCACCGTGTCGTCCGCCAGCACGCACCCGGAGGCCTTGACCTGCCGGATGCCGGCGGCGAAGGCGCGGATCCGCACCGCCAGTTCCTCGGCAGCGGCCAGGGTGGCCTTGCCGGCCACCACCGTTCCGGCCGAACCGAACGCACCCGAATCGTGGTCCACGAGGTCCGTGTCCGCCTGCCGGAGCGCGATCCGGTCCGCGGTGGTGGACAGGGCGGTGGCGGCGAGCTGGGCGTGCACGGTGGTGGTGCCGTTGCCGAACTCCGCGGTTCCCACGTCCACCTGGTAGCTCCCGTCCGGCAGGACCCGGATTTTGGAATGCGCAAAGTGGCCCCGCGGCGGGACCGTGTCGATCATGGACAGGGCCGAGCCCTCCCCGGTGACCCAGTCCGGGCCGGGGTCGCCGAGCCCGGCGTCCCGGTAGCGGTCCCGGCCGCGCTCCAGGGCGTCCTGCACCAGCCGCGTGCACTGGTCCAGCCCGTAGCTGCCGTAGAGCACATCCTCTGCCGGTTCGGCGTGGGTGGAGAGCATGTCGTCACCCTCACGGACCATGTTGCGGCGGCGGAACTCCATCGGGTCCATGCCGATTCCGGTGGCGAGGTCGTCGACGGCGGACTCGATCGCGAAGATCATCTGGCTCAGCCCGTAGCCGCGGAAGGCGCCCGAGGGCACCGTGTTGGTGTACACCGCGTGCGCGTCCACCTTCTTGTTGGCGCAGGTGTACACGCCCAGGGACTCGCCGCAGCCGTGGAACGTCACGCCCACAGAGTGGTTGCCGTAGGCGCCGGCGTTGGTTAGGACCTCCAGCTGCAGCGCCGTCAGCTTGCCGTCGCTGCTGGCGGCGGCCTTGAGGTGAATGGTGAACGGGTGCCGGGTGGTGGCTGCCGTGAACTGCTCGCTGCGGGTGAACTCGAGCTGCACGGGGCGCCGGAGTTTCAGCGCGGCGAGGGCCACGATGTCCTCGGTGAGGACTTCCTGCTTGCCGCCGAAACCGCCGCCCACCCGTCCCGTGACGACCCGGATCCGGTCTTCCGGCAGGCCAAAGAGCCGGCCCAGGGTGCGCCGGACCAGGAACGGCACCTGGCTAGAGGTGCGGACCTGGAGCCGGCCGTCGTCGTCGATCGAGGCGATGGCGGCGTGGGTCTCCAGCGCAGTGTGCGCCACCCGCTGCGTACGGTACGTCTGCTCGTGAATGAAGTCCGCGGCGGCGAACGCCGCCGCGACGTCGCCCAGTTCGGAATGCAGCTCGGCCACGACGTTGCGCTCCGGCCGGCCGATGCGGGCCGTGGCGGCGTCCTTGTCCCCATGGATCGCCGGGGCACCGGGGCGCATCGCCTCCTGCGGGGTGAACACGGCGTCCAGCACCTGATACTCCACCCTCAGCGCCCGGACGCCGGCTTCCGCCGCTGCCACGGTATCGGCGACGACGGCGGCGATCCGCTGCCCGACGAACCGCACCACGTCATCCAGCACCCGGGTGTCGTCAGGATCGTCGGTGAAGAGCTCGTGCTGCGCCGTGGAAAACAGCTGCGCAGGCGAGTCCTCGTGGGTGAAAACCGCCTCCACACCGGGAATCCGCAGCGCATCCGTGGAATCGATGGACAGCACGCGGGCATGGGCGTGCGGCGAGCGCAGGAGCTTCACGTGCAGGAGCCCGGGAAGCTCCGACGCCGGGACGTCCAGGGTGTAGCGCGCCGTGCCGGTGACGATCGCCCTGCTGGCGGGCGCCGGGACGTCGTCGCCGAGCTGGCCGGGACGCGGGCCGGGCTGGCCCTCCCCGCCGATCCCCGATCCCGGTCCGGCGGGGTCCGGGTGACTGGATGTGCCGTGCGCGGCGTCGCCGCAAACAGCGTCCGCAATCGCCCGGTAGCCCGTGCAGCGGCACAGGTTCCCCTTGAGGTTCCGCGGCAGGTTGGCCTTCTGCTCGTCGTCGAAGGTGGCCGCCGTCATCACGATGCCCGCGGTGCAGAAGCCGCACTGGAAGCCCTGCCGCTCCATGAACTGCTGCTGCATCGGATGGAGGGCAGCGCCGGTTTCCGTGTTGGTGTTGGCGTTGGTGCAGGCCGCGGTGTTGGCGAGCCCCTCGACGGTGGTGACGGCCCGGCCTTCCGCGCGGACCGCGGGGTAGATGCAGCTGTGGACGGGAACGCCGTCCACGTGGACGGTGCACGCCCCGCAATCGCCGCCGTCGCAGCCCTTCTTCACGCCGAGGTTGCCCTGCTCCCGCAAGAACGTCCGCAGGCACTGCCCCGGCCGCGGTTCGGCCTGCGCCGGAATGCCGTTGATCGTGATTGCGCCGTTGATCTCGATGCCCATGCTCAGGCTCCTTCCGGCTGTGGGGAAGTCTGCGGTGCCTGAGTCTGCGGCGCTGAAGCCTGGGGTGCCTGAGTCTGCGGCGCTGAAGCCTGGGGTGCCTGAGCCTGCGGCGCGGAAGCCTGCGGTGCCTGAGCCTGCGGCGCGGAAGCCTGCGGTGCCTGAGCCTGCGGCGCGGAAGCCTGCGGCGCCGAAGCGTGCGGCGTCGTGCGCGGCGGGGGCCAGAAGTCGCCGGAAACGTGGACCGGTGCCGTGCCTGCCGGGGCCGCCAGTTCGGCGCGGATTTCCTCGGCGAGCCGGTAGGTCATGTCCTTGCGCCAGACGGGCAGGCCGTGGATGTCGTCGTGATAGAGCACGTCCGGGATGGCGTCGTCGAGCGCGGCGGACAGTTCGGCTGCAGTGACTATTCCGCTGCCGCCGTTCCCTCCCGCGCTGGCAGGACCGCCGAGGCGCAGCTGCACGGGGCGCTTGGTGGCGGCGGTGACGGTGAGGACCAGTCCGCCGTCGGCGTCGAGCCGTCCGATCAGCAGCACTCCGGACCGGCCGAGGTTGCTCAGCGACAGCCGGCGGAACGCCACCCGCGAGGAAAGGGCCGACGCCGGCAGCTTGATGCTACGGAGCAGCTCGCCGGGTGCCAGGACGTTGCGCCCGTCCCCGGCGACGAAGTCCACCACCGGGACGGTGCGGGCGGCGCCGCCCGGGCCGAGGATCGTGGCCACGCCGTCGAGCGCCGCGCAGAGGGAGATCATGGGTCCGGCGGGCAGGGACGTGCAGAGGTTGCCCCCCACGGTGGACATGTTCCAAACCTTGAAGGATGCCACGAACGAATCGCAACACGGCCGGATCAGCTCCAGCGCGGGCCAGGCCGCCGCGTGTGTCCGGCCGGTGTCGCCGTCGGGAAGCGCATAGAGCTCGGCGACGGTGCAGGTGGCCGCGAGCTCGATCCCGGATTCGGACACTGTGATGGCCGGCCAGCCGGTGGAGCCAAGGTCCAGGAGCCGCCGGAGCGGATCGGTGCCGAAGGCGAAGCTGCCGTAGGAGAACAGCACCGTGCCGCCGGCCAGCCAGGCGTCGCCGGGCTGCCAGTCGGCCGGATCCGCGGTGCGGACCACCGCCTCGATGGTGTTCATGTCCATGGCGTCTCCTGCAGTTCGAGGCGGACTTCCAGCCCGATGCCGCAGGTAGGCCCGACGGCGAACGCGTCCGCGGCGCTGTGGCCGAAGAGCCCGCGGCGGGAGCCGACGTCGGGCATCCCTTCCAGCATTGCTGCACCCCCTTCTCCCCAGTGGCGATGATCTGCACATTGTCGTTCCAAACGGTGGCCGGGGAAAGGACCGCCCTGGCCGCGTCCGCCGGAAAACCGCTGCGATTTCGGATTTCCGCGCCCCGGATCCGCGCAGCGCCTGTCCGAAAACGCCGCGCCCGTCCGAAAACGCCGCGGAAGCTAGTAGTGGATCCGGGAATGGTGGGTCGTCCAGGTGGTGAAGGGCAGCAGCACGGCCGGCGCCTCGGGGCCGTCCAGCGCCAGCTTGCGCACCGGCATCACCGCAGCGGGCTGGCCTTTCTCGAAGAACTCGTAGAACACGGCGTCATCGAATCCCGCCGAGGCGGCGTCGTGCCGGTCGGCGGCAAAAACCACGCCTTCCACCCGGGCCCAGAGGGCGGAGGCCAGGCACATGGGGCACGGTTCGCAGCTGGTGTAGAGCGTTGCTCCCCTGAGTTCGAACCGGCCCAGTTCGGCGCAGGCCCGGCGGATGGCCGTGACCTCGGCGTGGGCGGTGGGATCGTTGGTCGCGGTGACACGGTTGACGCCGTCGAACGCTTGTCCGTCCACGGTGACAACGACGGCGCCGAAGGGCCCTCCGCTGTTCATGACGTTGGCGGTGGCCAGCTCGATGGACCTGGCGAGATACAACTGGGCTGTGGCGACGACAGTCATGATGCGACTCCCTCTGCTGTGGAAGCCGGAACCGTACCGGAAGGTGATGAGCCTGCGGCGTCGGTTACCAGGCTCCAGCGTTTGCGGTGAAGTTGGTGTTGCGCCTGGTAGATAGCCTCCCGGCTCCCGGGTGCCCGCCGTTGACACAGGCGAGACTAGCAGCGGAAAGGGGGTTGCGCCATCAATTTTTTGGATGCCCTGTTGCCTCATGTCAATACCTCCGGGAAGGTGCAGTCGTTGCCTCAGATGAATTCCTCCGGCTGGCGCGTTGGTTCCATCGTTCGTTCACGGCGGGTTTGACGGGGGCAGCCTGTTTGGCAGTGGCGATGGCTTCTAGCTGGCCGG
>NZ_JBFRDB010000044.1:0-7079 GCF_052113365.1 Arthrobacter sp. YAF17
GGCACCGCCACCGTCGAAGCAGCCCCCACCGCAAGCGCCAACGCCACAACACCCGCCACCACACACCACACATCACGGGCCCTCCAACGCCCCTCCGTGCGGCTGGCCACATCAAGCGTCCTCGTCATCGCGCACCCCGCGAGACACGTCGCAGGACGGCGAGCAACCGAAGGCCCACCGCCGCCGCCCCGATGGAGAGCACCACCAGCCACGCAAGGGCCATGGTGCTGGCGCCCTGGTCGGCGGCCCATAGCGCCGAGGCGCAGAGTGCGACTCCGAGTATCACGCCGACTATGATCGCCTCCGTGTAGGTACCGCGGGCCCGGCACACGGCGTTGTAAGCCTGCAGCACCGCGTAGGGCACCAGTCCGGCCGCCAACCACCTCAGGGCACCGGCGGACGAATCGGCGTACCGCTCCCCCAGCAGGCCGAGCAGCGGGTGAGCGAGGATGGCGAGAACGGCGGCAGCCAGACCTCCTACGGCGAGCGACCAACGGAGACTCGCCCAGGTGGTTGCCACCAGGCGGTCCGGGTCGCGGACACCCTCGGAGAACTGGACGATGCCCATCAGCATCGGAGCGGAGTAGGCGGCCCAGGCCATCATCCAGGCGGGATACCAGTAGGCAGCCGCCTCCGGCGCAACCATGTGCGCGAGCAGGAGCGGCAGCACCAGTCCGGGAGCGCGCTCCGTGAGGGTGACGAGCTGGTACGGAAGGCCCATCGCCAGCAGTGGACGGCCGCGCGCCGGGCGCAAGGACGGTCGCGGCCGGTAGCCGACCAGTCTTCGCAGCTGGACCGCACCGACGATGCACGCGACGGTCGTCCCGAGGGTCCAGCAGGCCATCAGCACGTCGGCGGAGGTGCTGTGTGACAGCCAAGCCACGAGCGCAGCGGCCCCGAGTGAGACCCCGCCGCCCAACACATACCTCGAGGTCGCGCTGGCACCGCGTCCCAACGCTACGAGCGCCTGGTCCAGCACGATGACCAGGGTGCCTGTGACGGCAGCCACGAGGAATGTAAGCCAGAAGAGAACCGATACCAAGGCTGTCTCCGGCATCATAACCGACTGCAGCACAAGATAACCGAGGGCCAGCGCAGTGCCGGCTACCCCCACGATGGCGAACGCCGCGTCCAGCACCCGCGCGGGCGGCTCGCCCCGCCCCACAGCCACGATCACGGCCGACCCTGTACCAAGGACCGCGAGCTGCGTGCAGATCATCACCGCCGAGACCGCTGCCATGGTAAGCCCGACCTCACGGTCGGACGCGGCTCGCGCGGCCACGACCCAGAAAGCGAAACCCGCGCCCGTTTGGGCGGCCTTGGCCACGATGAGCCCGAGCGAGCTGCGCAGGGGGGAATGCCGGGCGGTCGAACCGCCCACGACAACGGTCCCCCGCTCAGTGCTCACGACGCAAACCCCTCGCCATGGCCGCGTAGTTGTACCAGCAGAAAGCCCCGTAGTAGCGCAGCCACCGAGGCTGGCCCTCGGCCAGGCTCAAGGCGCTGCCACGGACCGCCGCAGCGGCGGGCAGAAGCGCCAGCCTCGCACCGCGCAAACCGTGCTTGCGGACCATCCGGCCCAGTCCCGTTCCGTCCATCAGGAACTGGTCGAGCGCGAAGTCGAAGTCGTCTGCGGCGAAACGATGTTCAACGAAGACCCGGCGGGATACACCGGTTCGCAGCCCTGAATCCCGCATCCGCCAACGCAGCTCGATGTCCTCCCCCGATTTGAACGAGTCATCGAAACCCACACCCAGCATCAGGTCCCGGTCGACGATCGTCGCTACGAGCCCGAACCAGTTGCGGCTGCGGCCGGTGCGATGGTGATGTGCCAGCGCCTGCCCCCAGTAGCCCGGTCCAGCGACACTCTCCAAACCGGCCTGGAGGGCGTCGTAGCCGTTCTCCACCAACTCGGTGAGCAGGTCGGCGACGCCCGAGGGCCCGAACACGACGTCGGCGTCGACGAGCAGGACCCAACGGGTGCCGCTGCTCCGCACACCAAGCGTTCGAGCCCACGGCAGGCCGCGGCCCTCGTCACTCACGACCCGGGCACCGGCCGCGAGGGCGATGTCAACGGTTCGGTCCGTGGAGCAGCCGTCCACCACGATGATCTCAGCGACACCGGACTGACGCAGGGACTCCAGACAGCGCGGGAGAAGGTCCTCCGCGTTGCGGGCCGGAACGACCGCGGTTACCTCGGAAGGGCTGTGACCCACTGTGTCCACATCCTCAGATCTGCTCGTCAAGCACCGACGGCAGCAGCTGCTCGAGATACCGGACGATGTCGTCCGACGCCTCGTCCGCCGAGTACGCGGCGGGCACCTGCAACAGGTGGCAGGGACGTCCGTCCAGCGCCTTGCTCAGCACGACCCCCTTCGCCGCGAAGTGTTCGCGCCACGGGAGGACGGACGTGGCTGCCAGGCCGGTCACGACCCGCTGCGAGAAGCCCGCCATCTCGATGTGGAAGTTGCCGAGCATGCGGTCGACCATCCAATCGCTTGTCCGCTCGACGATCCGGGACCGGGAGCCCTCGTATCGCTCGACGTAGATCGCGGCCCCGAGCGGGGCCGAGGTCGTCACTTCCCGCCCCGGGAACGCGGTCCCCGGATCGACCATGCGGTGCTCCGGCGACCATCGCCGGGAGAAGTCCGCGAGGCGCGGATAGCGGATCACGTAGGGGTGCACCACCGTGGTGAAACGGCCGACGCTGTCGGATAGCCGTGAGGGGACCAGTGGCTTCCTGACACCTTCGAAAAGGTGCGGGTAGATGGCCCGGTGGTGCGGCTTGATGAACATCGGCTTCGCGTAGCCGAGCATCGTGGCGTCCTCGGCGAGGAAGGCCCAGTCGTCACCCATGAACGACCACCCCTCGCGCCGCATCAGCTTGGCGGCCGTGCTCGTCTTGCCGGTCCCTCCGGCTGCGGGAAGCGCGATCGCGTGACCGCGGTACGCCATAGTCGCAGCGTGGATCATGCCAGCGCCTCTCCCGACCATGGCGGCATCGAGGACAGGAACCACGGAAGTCAACAGCTCGCCCGGACCATGAATGCGCCACTGCTCTGCGTCCCGCACGACCTGGACCCGATCGTCCTGGAAACGCACGCTGTTGTCCGTATACGCGAGCTCGTGCTCAACCAGACCGGCATCCGGCATCGGCTCCAGCCGGTTATCGACGACGATGTCGGCCGGCCGCTCCGTGGCGGTGGCGAAACACGCCAACATGCTCTGGAGCTGGGCCGCTGCCGGCGCCTCCGCGTCGACGCGAATCATGACGCGGCCGTGGATGTCGAAGTGCAGTGCTTTGGTCTTGGTCGTGGTCTTGGTCTGCATGGTCCTCCCCTGTCTGAGTGGTGTCGGTCGGATGGTGTCTCGGCCCCAACGACTAGTCCATCCAAGTGCCCCGAGAGGTGTTCGAAACCCCCGCCGAGTGACGCTGCCGTAATTGACCGTATGGTAGGCCAGCCAGGTAAACAACGGTAGTGACTACTCGCTTTTACTTGGCGGCCTACTAGGGAATTTCGTGCTCCTGCCAGTGCCGGGGGCGAGAATCGCACCAGGTTTCCTGGAGGCTTCCAATACCGGAAGGACGCTGCCCATGCCGGCACAGCGGAAGTACGCGAACCGGCTGCGTGAGCGCGCACGGCGGATTGCCATTGATGCGAGGAAAGACCTGATACCAGGACCGGCGCGTTCCGGCGGTTAGGACAGCAGGGCGGGGGTGGCGGTGCTTGATGTGCGGGCCGAGGACGGAGACGAAAGCTCGGGAGCGGCAGCCGACTCCATTGTCAGTGCGCAAAGCTTTGACATTGGACTCGCGTGAAGCCCTCCCGGCCGGTGCGGAGACCGGTACGGCTCAACCGCCGTCCGGATGCCAGTACCGCAGTCCGCCGCTTGTGGTGCCGTCACGGGCGACGTCGACCATGGCATACGGGAACGCCCTACGGTCCGACTGGTCAGGTCCGCGACCGCGGACGTCCGAACACCACGTGCCGGTGTTGATGTACCGGGTGGTGCACGCTTCGAGCGCCGACTCGAGGGCGCGGTGGGTGTGACCCGAAACGTACCAAGCCACCCCGGAACCGTGCGCCTCGAGGGTACGTACGAATCGGCCCGCTGCAGCAGGAGCCCCCTCGCCGGCGCTTCTGCGCCCGGCGGCCGTTAGCACCATGCGGGTCGCGGCGACCGGGAGCGCCGACACCGTCCGGAACCGGGACAGGCGCGCCAGGTCCCGAACGGCGACCCCGTCGAGCGCGAGCCGCCGTGACTCGGTCTGTAAAAGCTCGTCGTAGGCGACCCCCCGGACCCGGCGTTCCGCCCGCTCGGACGCCAGGCAGGCCCGGGCAACGGCACCGGCACGGCTCAGGCGCGACGTAGACGGATGTGCGTTCCAGGCAGCGAGCGGCGGCAGGTCCAGCTCGTCGGTGCCGTTGACCGCCGCTCGGAGCACCTCGGGCACCCGGTGCAGCGCGTGGTGCTGGTGCCCGTGCTCGGCCACAAGCACATGGGGCACATGCAGGAACCACGGGTGCACCTGGACCATCGTAGACTCGCCCGGTGACAGCAACGCCGACAGGCGGGCGGCAACCGAGGGCCGGGCCAGCTCCACATCGTGGTTGCCGCACACGAAGTGCAGCTGCACGCCGTGTGCGGCGCACGCCTTCAACGCCCCGAATGTGTCGCCGTGGCGGGCGAGGATTGACTCGAGCCGGGCCAGGCTCTCGTCCTCGGTTAGCCCGACCAGCTCGAAAGTGTCACCGACGAAGACAACGTGCTGCTGTGGGCCGGAAGCTGCGAGCACCTCGTCGTGCAGGAATGTGGGGAGTATGGTGCCGGGGTGGCGGGGGTCCTCGTCTGACACGCCGAGGTGGAGGTCGCTGAGGAGCCGCCACTGCGCCGTGAGGCTCATGCGAGCAGTCCCAGCACGCGGGGAACGAAGAGGAGCACGTACATCCCCCACATGACGGCAACGACCCCGCCGAGGTAGAACATCGTGGTGGACACCGCCGTGAGCGTGGCCAGACCGAGCGCCAGGACAAGCAGCACCACGAGCGCAAGATCGGTTACCGGAATGAGCCGGGTCAGCGCCTGCCCCGGGAGCAGGATCAGGACGGCTATCGCAGCGACCGCCTGCAGCGGGGCCGGCAGCCCGATGATCGTCATCACCGACAGTCCGAGGGCCGCGAGACCGAGCACCACGGTGGGCCGGCTGACCCCGCTCATGGTGTCACCCGGTACACGCGTGCGTCGCCGTTGCTGAACGCGAGCTCCACACCGCTTTGCGCGCCCAACCATTCCTCCAGGGCCGCGACGTCCTGCGCGGTGCTGGCGCCCTGGAGCACCAGGCTCGCCTCCGCCGAACGCGTGAACAACACGACGGCACCGCCAGGGCTATGCCGGGCAAAGTCATACACGACCGGCCCGCACGTCGCCGTCGACAAGTCCGACCGGCACATGTCATCGATCGTCCGCGCCCGGTGGTCGAGGTAGGCCTCACTGCGCCACGGCGTCGGGTGGGCAGCCGAGATAATCGACGAACCCGGCGGCGCGAGACGATGCACGGCCGCGACAGCGGCGATCTCATCGTCGGTGAAAACGTCATACTGGGCGTTCCCGAACCGGCCCGTCACGGTCAACACAGCCAGCAGGCAACAGGTCAGCGCAAGGCCCCCCACGGCACGGAACGACGGGCGCGTGCCGCCGTCCGCGGCGGGGAAGGAATGGCGCGGACCGCCGTCCGCGGCCGGGACGGACGGGCGTGCGCCGCCATCCGCAGGAAGCAGAACCGAACACGCCAGCACCGCGATGAAAGGCAACGCGAACAGCGAGACACGAATCAGCATCTCCCCGCCATACACCTGCGCGGGAAAGAGCAGCAACGGGGTCACGGCCAGGAGAACCACCCGCACGTCCAGACGCCCCCTGCGCCAATCGCGCACCGCCCCCGCCGCGGCAAGCGCCCACAGCACCAGGGTAAGAACAATCCGGGACTGCACCACGAGCACATGCCCGGCAGACCCGCCCAGACGATTGATGACGTTCGCATCAGTCGCCGCCAGCAGCCCGACATCCGCCAGCGGCGGGTTCCCGACAAGGTACGCACTCGCGGGATAGACCAGCCACAACGTCAACACCACCACAGTGATCAACGGCAGCCGGCTGGGCCAGACACGCCCGCTCAAAGTCAGCGCGGTCACCGCGATGAGCACCATAAACGGCGTCAACTGATGGCTCGCGCAGATAACCGCGATAAGCAACAAAACCACCACAAGCGCGCCCACCCGGCGCCCCGGCAACGGCTCCGCCGGCGACCGGCCCCGCCACCACACCGCCACATCGGCCCGCCGGAAACCGCCGATCACCGGAGCCCGCGCAGCCAACGGGCCCAGAAGCAACGCGACCACAACGAGGTACAGGAAAAACCCGAACGCCTGAGGAGACAAATAGTCCTGATCCTGCCAACAGCCCAGGCAAAAGACCCACAACACAAGCCAACGCCGCCGCGGATCCCGCGTCAAGAACCCCGTCAGCACACCCACAGCAACCAGCCACAAACCCACGTTGAACACCGGCGCCCACAAAGCAACAGCCACCGGATCAAGACCCGTCGCCCCAAACACCGCCGCCAGCAACGCGAAGAAACCCGGCCAGTTAAAATACGCATCCGTATCCGGGGTAATCCCCTGCGAGGAAAGAGCATCCGCGATACCCAAATGACGGAACGCCACCTCACCCCGCGGCACATCCGTCACGAACGCCGCAGTCCCAAAAAGCACCAACACCAGCACCACAACCAGCCACAACATCACCAAACGATGCGCCGGACCCGCAGCATCCCCCCGCAACGCCACAACAAAAGCACCATTCAACAACAAAACCCCCACCCAGAACGGAAACGGCAACACCGCAACCAGCCCCAGATCACTACCCACCGGCACCGCCACCGTCGAAGCAGCCCCCACCGCAAGCGCCAACGCCACAACACCCGCCACCACACACCACACATCACGGGCCCTCCAACGCCCCTCCGTGCGGCTGGCCACATCAAGCGTCCTCGTCATCGCGCACCCCGCGAGACACGT
>NZ_JBFRDB010000045.1:0-4669 GCF_052113365.1 Arthrobacter sp. YAF17
GTCCACTGCGCAGCCCGGACGGAGGGCATGCTCATTTTGCATGGACCCTTGCGGGCCTTCCGGGGCCCGTCAGGACCCGAGGATGGCCCGGGCAATCTCGTCGGCGTCCCGCAGCGTGCGCTGGCCGCTGCGGTACACCGGCCCGCTCTTCGGCCGGGCCTCCGCCGCAATGGCCGTTCCCCACTGCACGGCGGACAACTGCAGTCCGAGGACATAGAGGCCTTCCGTCACCGAGCCATTCGCGCCCAGCGGACGGTACGGGTGCGGGGCCACGTCCAGCCCCGACGTCGGCACCGGAGTCCCTTCCACCGTCATCATGAGCCGGGGGCGGGCCAGGCCTTCGGCAAGCAGCTGCTCCAGCAGGGGCGACTCGTTGACCGGGACCCTGTTGGCCGGCGCCAGCGCCTCGATCATGGCCACGGCATTCACCACTTCGCCGCCGTCGTCGTCGCTGTTCCCCACCCAGGGCGACACCGCCGTGAACGTCCGGGTTTTGCGGTCCACCCCGAACTTCGGGTCCGGCCCGACGAACCGGACCACGCCGGCGCTGACCAGGGCCGCGAGCTGTTCGGCACGCAGCGCCGGCGGCCCGCTGGCCAGGCCCTCCACAAACGATTCGAACCAGCCACGGAGCCCGGCAACCCACGATTCATCGGTGATGCCACCGTCCGCGACGGCTGTCTTCAGGACCGCCCGGCCGTGGTGCAGGGCGCCGATGGTCATCTTCACCGGGTCGTCCTCCCCCAGCGCGGAACGCCGGGCGTCGTCGAGCAGATACTCGACGACGGCGCCGTCGAGTTCCGCGCGGGAAGCGAACGACCGCCCGGCGAGCGGCGCCGCGAGTCCGAGCAGGTTCATCCGGTGGGCCGGGCGGAGGTGGACGTCCAGGACGGAGTCCACCAGGTCTTCCCATTTAGCGGCGGAGTGGGCATGCGGGCGGAGGGCCTCCTCCAGCGCCGTCAAGAACTCCTTCGGATCCGTCAAGATGGCACCCGGCTGCGAGCGCGCCAGCGTCGAGTAGTAGGCCCAGAGGGCGTCGCGGTGCAGGAGCGGCCAGAGGTCGTGGTCGAAGGCGGGCCGGATTCCCGCGTCCGCGAATTTCGCCAGGGCGTGCTCGGTGCAGTACTTCAGCGTCACAGCGTCGGGGTAGTAGCCGGCGAGGGTGGCCTTGGCCCGGTACGGGGTGCCGCGCCGCGAGGCCGCAATAATGAGCGGTTCACGGCCGGAGGGAAGGTAACCGAGCCGGCCGTCCACGCCGGGCAGGAACYGGCCGCCGCGGCCTTCGGTCAGCTGGCCCATGGCATCGAAGAAGTTCAGGCCCATGCCGCGCACCAGCACCGGTTTGACGGCCGGCACCAGCGACCAGTCGACGTCGGCCGGGGCGGCCGGAGGCAGGTACTGGAGCCCGAACTCCTCCGCCGCCGCCTGCAGTTCGCGCTGCTCGGGGCTGAGCCGCGACTCGAGGTGGCCGAGCGCCAGCACCACGGAATCGACGGTGAGGACCCCGCCGTCGGCGAGTTCGACGTCGAACGTCACCCGGCCGCTGTCCCCGTCGCCGGCCCCCAGGGTGGCAGTGTGGCGGACCGACGTCGCCGTTGTGCTGTGGAAGTCCACCGTGGCGCCGGCGGGGAGGCAGGACAACAGCTCCTCCAAGGTCGAGCGGAGGTAGCGGCCGTACAGGGCCCTGCTGGGGAAGTCCTCCGAGGCAAGCCCGGACAGTTCGGCGCGTTCCCCGGCAGTGAGGGCGGGGTGGGGCTGCTCCCGCTGCAGTTCACGCCAGCGGTCGAAGGTGTGCCCGGCCAGCGGCGGCGCGAGGTCCGGGTCCTCGGGGATGACCGTGGGGTAGAACGACTGGGTGTTCATCAGGTAGAGCCGGGACTGGCCGGGCTGCCAGACATGCCCCGGACCCGCGGGGTATGGATCAATGACGTCGATGTGCAGAGCGTCGTCCGGCCCGGCGGGCACCCAGTTGGCCAGCAGCCGCTCCAGCACGCTCGTGCCCCGGGGACCGGCGCCAATCACTGCCGTCCGGATGCTCTGCGATATGCCCACGGCATCCAGCGTATCCGCTGCGGGCCCGCGGCCTTGACGTGCCCGGCCTGCCGGACGGCCCCGGGACGCGGTCCGCGGGCGCCGGGCGCCGCTTGACTTGCTACCGGCGCGCCGATGTTGCTTGGATGGAAAAATGACCACCACTGAAGCTGCTCCCCCGCCCGCGTCCGACCGTCCCGCCGGGGCCGCAACTGATGGAACCGCCCCCGAACCCGTCGACGAGAACGTCTGGCTCGAGGAGATCTACGGCGCTGAACAGCTTGCCTGGGTCCGGGAACAGAACGCCCGCACCGAGGAGCTCCTGGAGGACGCGGAGTACTCCGCACTGGAAAGCAGCATCCTCGAGGTGCTGGACTCCACCGACCGGATCGCAATGGTGGGCAAGCACGGGGACTGGTACTACAACTTCTGGAAGGACCGGCAAAACCCGAAGGGCCTGTGGCGCCGGACCAGCTGGGACAGCTACCGCGGCGGATCACCGGAGTGGGATGTCCTGCTGGACGTAGACGCCCTGGCCGCAGCGGAAGGCGAAGAATGGGTCTTCCACGGCGCCGGCTTCCTGCGCCCGGCCGAGGGCGAGCCGCACCGGCTGGCGCTGCTTGCCCTCTCCCCCGACGGCGGCGACGCGAACCGCTACCGCGAGTTCGACGTCGAGACCCGCAGTTTCGTGGACCCGGCGGCCGGCGGCTTCGACCTGCCGACAGCGAAGGGCAACGCCTCCTGGCTCGACGCCGACACTCTGCTGGTCGCTTCCACGGCCGAGGGGCTGCCCAGCACGACGTCCTCCTACGCCCGGACCGGCGTCAAGCTGCGCCGCGGCGAATCCCTGGCCGCGGCGGAACGGCTGTTCGAAATCCCCGAGGACCACATGATGGCCCTGGTGGCGCACGACTCCACCCCGGGCTTCGAGCGGACCTTCGCAGTGGACTGGATCAGCTTCTTCGAGAGGACCACCTCGGTGCTGCGCGACGGGCAGTGGGTCCAGCTCGACGTCCCGGTGGACGTGAACCTCAGCTCGCACCGCGAATGGCTGCTTTTCCGGCCCCAGAAGGACTGGACCGTCGGCGCAACGACCTACCCGGCGGGCTCCCTGCTCGCCGCGGGGTTCGAGGCCTTCCTGGCCGGCAGCCGGGACCTGTCCGTGCTGTTCACCCCGGACGAGCACACGTCCCTGCAGTCCTGGAGCTGGACGCGGGACTTCCTGCTGCTGAACCTGCTCCGCGACGTCTCCTCGGAGATCCGGGTCCTCGATCCGCAACAGCCCGGGACGGACACCGCCTGGGCCTCGACCGTGCTGGACGCCTGCCCGCCGCTGCACGACGTCAATGCCTACGCCGTCGACGACGAGGACACCGCCAGCGGCTCGGATGACGACTTCGACACTGACGGCACCGACGGCGCCACAGCGGTGTCCGAGGTCGAGGCGCCCGGAGCCGGGAACGACTTCTGGCTCGTGGCCACCGGTTTCACGACGCCGAGCACGTTGACCCGCGGCACCCTGCGGCGGGCGGGCGGGGGCGGCGTGGACAGCACGCACGAGGTGGTCCGGACGTCGCCGTCGTTCTTCAACGAAGAGGCCTACGAGGTCCAGCAGCACTTTGCCGTGTCCAAGGACGGCACGAAGGTGCCGTACTTCCAGGTGGCGTCCAAGGATCTGGTCTTGGACGGGCAGAACCCCACGCAGCTCTCCGGCTACGGCGGCTTCGAAATCTCCCGGACCCCCGCCTACAGCGGCGCGATCGGCCGGGCCTGGCTGGAACGCCGCACCGAGGAATCCGCAGGCCACGAGGGCGACGCCCCGCACACCCGCGGCGGCGTCTACGTGGTGGCCAACATCCGCGGCGGCGGCGAGTACGGGCCCTCGTGGCACCGCGCTGCCCTGCAGGAGAAGCGGYACCGGGCCTACGAGGACTTCGCCGCGGTGGCGGCGGACCTGATCTCGCGCGGCGTGACCTCGCGGGCGCGGCTCGGCTGCGTGGGAGGATCCAACGGCGGCCTGCTGGTGGGGAACATGCTCACCCAGTACCCGGAACTCTTCGGCGCCGTCTCCTGCGGGGTCCCGCTGCTGGACATGCGCCGCTACACCAAGCTGTCCGCCGGCTACTCCTGGATCGCCGAATACGGGGACCCGGACGTGCCGGACCAGTGGGAGTTCATCAAGACGTTCTCGCCCTACCACCTGCTCCGGGACGGGGTGGACTACCCGGAGGCGTTCATCTGGACCGCCACCTCGGATGACCGGGTGGGGCCGGTCCAGGCGCGCAAGATGGCCGCCCGCATGCAGGCGATGGGCATCCCCAACGTCTGGTTCCACGAGGCACTGGAGGGCGGCCACGCGGGAGCCTCGGACAACCGCCAGGCCGCCGCCCTGCAGAGCCGCAGCCAGCACTTCCTCTGGCGGGCGCTGGCAGGCCGGAGCGCCTGACCCCGGACAAAGCAACGCGGGGTCACTCTGCGCCCATCCGGCGGTCTCAAAGTCAATTGGTCGTTGCAACAACTGGGTTTAGGCCGCGGTGGCAATGAGTTGGCGCATGCGTTGTTTGGGGGTCTCGAGGTTGAGCGTGGGACGGGGCCGGTTGTTGAGTTTGTCGGCGATGATCTCGAGGTCCTCGGCGGT
>NZ_JBFRDB010000046.1:0-4965 GCF_052113365.1 Arthrobacter sp. YAF17
GAGCGCCGTCACCATAAGGCTTACGATCCCGAT
This sequence comes from Arthrobacter sp. YAF17, assembly GCF_052113365.1. NCBI lineage: Bacteria > Bacillati > Actinomycetota > Actinomycetes > Micrococcales > Micrococcaceae > Arthrobacter > Arthrobacter sp. YAF17. The sequence goes on from NZ_JBFRDB010000046.1 coordinate 34, forward strand.
CGCCGCCACCGCTGTACGGCTTACGATCACTGGTACCACCGGCACCAAAGCTGCGACGCTCCCCGCCACCCTCACGCGGAGCGCGGTCACCATAAGGCTTACGATCCCGATCGCCGCCACCGCTGTACGGCTTACGATCACTGGTACCACCGGCACCAAAGCTGCGACGCTCCCCGCCACCCTCACGCGGGCCACGGTCACCATAAGGCTTACGATCCCGATCGCCGCCACCGCTGTACGGCTTACGATCTCCTTCACGGGAGGGTCGGTCACCGTAGGGCTTACGATCCCGGTCGCTGGACGAGCCGTGGGATCCCCCAGCGCCGCGGTCATCGCGGGCACGGTACCCGCGGGGGTCGCCGCCGGAGTTGTTGGTGCCGCGGAATCCGCCGCCGCCCGAATTGCGTCCGCCGCCGAAGTTGCCGCGATCGTTTCCGCCGCGATTACCGTCGTTATGCTCAGCCATGCTGGATTCCTCCTGTTATGAGCTGACCACTGGCGCAATCGCAGCCGCTCTATTCCGTGTCTCGTTCCTACGCAACCCGAAATCAAGCGCTTCGAAGTCCGTACATCTCATCCAATTCTAGGCGAGTCCCCTGCGGGCGACTAACGGCAGCGGACCAAACGGCCGCAGCGGTGGCAAGTCTCACAGACGGCGTCCGGGCGCAAGCGCGGCTAGGCGGAGGGCAGAACTGCCGACGCTCCCGCAGCTCCGGCAGGTTATGTTCCAACGCTCCTGCATCTCCGGCGGCATCCGCCCGGATGCTCCCGAAGATCCGGCGGTGTCCGGGGCAACGCTGCCGCGGATAGCGCCGGAACTTCGGGAAGACCGACGACGGCGGCATCCGGCCGGCTGCTGGCCTGTCGCGTACGGTTCGGAGGCGGGTGGGGCCGTTGCGGTTGCCGGCGATGGTGTGGGGCCCTGGACGCTCAGGCAGGAGGTGCGGGAGGGTGCGGCTGTATGCCCCCGGTCGTCTGCGGTTCGGAGGGCGGGAGGGTGCGGCTATATGCCCCCGGGTGTGCGGGAGGGTTCGGGTGTGGCCGGCATGATCTGCGGTGAGTGGGCAGTTGGCGGCAGTGTTGGCGCGTGRCATTGCCGTGACGTGCTGACTCGGCGCGGTGCCTGGACCGGTGGGCCGCGCTGCGGGTGGCCCATATTTGGTTTATGTCGTTAAATGCGGGAGAGCCCCAACCTGTGGTTGGGGCTCTCGACCGTGTAATGATGTTCCGGCGGTGACCTACTCTCCCACACCCGATGTTCCGGCGGTGACCTACTCTCCCACACCCTCCCGGGTGCAGTACCATCGGCGCTGTGGGTCTTAGCTTCCGGGTTCGGAATGGGACCGGGCGTTTCCCCCACGCTATGACCGCCGTAACCCTTGCTCCCGTACCGTTCCGCCCCTGGGGGTGGTGGTGGGAAAACTTGTGGTTACAACATGCTTCCTGCACCTTTGTGGGTGCAGTTGTGGTGTTGTTATTTTGTTGTCGGTTCCTTCTAACGCTGCCGTCTGGTGACGGGTTTGTTGGTTGGGAACCACATAGTGGACGCAAGCAGTCTTGTTTCTTTGTACCCTCTCCTTGGTGTGAACGTCTTTTGAATCCGTTCACGAAGAGGGTGTGTGGTGTAAGTTATCGGCCTATTAGTACCGGTCAGCTTCACGAGTCTTTAGTCCTCGCTTCCACATCCGGCCTATCAACCCAGTGGTCTGGCTGGGGGCCTCTCACACACAAGGTGTATGGAAATCTCATCTCGAAGCGAGCTTCCCGCTTAGATGCTTTCAGCGGTTATCCCATCCGAACGTAGCTAATCAGCGGTGCACTTGGCAGTACAACTGACACACCAGAGGTTCGTCCGTCCCGGTCCTCTCGTACTAAGGACAGCCCTTCTCAAATTTCCTGCGCGCGCAGCGGATAGGGACCGAACTGTCTCACGACGTTCTAAACCCAGCTCGCGTACCGCTTTAATGGGCGAACAGCCCAACCCTTGGGACCTACTCCAGCCCCAGGATGCGACGAGCCGACATCGAGGTGCCAAACCATGCCGTCGATATGGACTCTTGGGCAAGATCAGCCTGTTATCCCCGAGGTACCTTTTATCCGTTGAGCGACGGCCATTCCACAATGTACCGCCGGATCACTAGTCCCGACTTTCGTCCCTGCTCGAGATGTCTCTCTCACAGTCAAGCTCCCTTGTGCACTTACACTCGACACCTGATTGCCAACCAGGCTGAGGGAACCTTTGGGCGCCTCCGTTACTTTTTAGGAGGCAACCGCCCCAGTTAAACTACCCATCAGGCACTGTCCCTGACCCGGATTACGGGCCGAAGTTAGATGTCCAAAGTGACCAGAGTGGTATTTCAACGATGACTCCACCCGAACTGGCGTCCGGGCTTCAACGTCTCCCACCTATCCTACACAAGCCACTCCGAACACCAATACCAAACTATAGTAAAGGTCTCGGGGTCTTTCCGTCCTGCTGCGCGTAACGAGCATCTTTACTCGTACTGCAATTTCGCCGAGTTTATGGTTGAGACAGCGGGGAAGTCGTTACTCCATTCGTGCAGGTCGGAACTTACCCGACAAGGAATTTCGCTACCTTAGGATGGTTATAGTTACCACCGCCGTTTACTGGGGCTTAAATTCTCAGCTTCGCCTTGCGGCTAACCGGTCCTCTTAACCTTCCAGCACCGGGCAGGAGTCAGTCCGTATACATCGTCTTGCGACTTCGCACGGACCTGTGTTTTTAGTAAACAGTCGCTTCCCCCTGGTCTCTGCGGCCCCTGCACGCTCCGGACAGCAAGTGTCCATCACGATGGGGGCCCCCCTTCTCCCGAAGTTACGGGGGCATTTTGCCGAGTTCCTTAACCATAATTCTCTCGATCGCCTTAGTATTCTCTACCTGATCACCTGTGTCGGTTTGGGGTACGGGCGGCTAAAACCTCGCGTCGATGCTTTTCTCGGCAGCATAGGATCACCAAATCCCCCCATACGGGGGTCCCATCGGGTCTCAGGCATCATGAACGGCGGATTTGCCTACCGTTCGCCCTACATCCTTAGACCGGGACAACCATCGCCCGGCTTGGCTACCTTCCTGCGTCACACCTGTTAATACGCTTGCCTCCCAGGATCAGGTCCCGCGCTCCACCAAAACCCTCACACCACAAGGGCGATCGGGCAGGTCTCGGGCGGTTAGTATCCCCTGTTCAGCATGGGCGGTTTTTCGCCGGTACGGGAATATCAACCCGTTGTCCATCGACTACGCCTGTCGGCCTCGCCTTAGGTCCCGACTTACCCAGGGCAGATTAGCTTGACCCTGGAACCCTTGATCATTCGGCGGACGGGTTTCTCACCCGTCTTTCGCTACTCATGCCTGCATTCTCACTCGTGTAGGCTCCACCGCTGGTTTACACCGCGACTTCACTGCCCACACGACGCTCCCCTACCACTCCAGACGCCTGAACCAACCCACAAGGGGCGGCTTAGCTAATATCTGAAATCCACAACTTCGGCGGTGTACTTGAGCCCCGCTACATTGTCGGCGCGGAATCACTTGACCAGTGAGCTATTACGCACTCTTTTAAGGATGGCTGCTTCTAAGCCAACCTCCTGGTTGTCTTCGCAACTCCACATCCTTTCCCACTTAGCACACGCTTAGGGGCCTTAGTTGGTGGTCTGGGCTGTTTCCCTCTCGACTATGAAGCTTATCCCCCACAGTCTCACTGCTGCGCTCTCACTTACCGGCATTCGGAGTTTGGCTGACGTCAGTAACCTTGTAGGGCCCATTAGCCATCCAGTAGCTCTACCTCCGGTAAGAAACACGCAACGCTGCACCTAAATGCATTTCGGGGAGAACCAGCTATCACGAAGTTTGATTGGCCTTTCACCCCTACCCACAGCTCATCCCCTCCATTTTCAACTGAAGTGGGTTCGGTCCTCCACGACGTCTTACCGTCGCTTCAACCTGGCCATGGGTAGATCACTTCGCTTCGGGTCTAGATCACGCCACTGCAACGCCCTATTCAGACTCGCTTTCGCTACGGCTTCCCCACACGGGTTAACCTCGCGACGTAACACTAACTCGCAGGCTCATTCTTCAAAAGGCACGCCGTCACCAGAATCAGACTGGCTCCGACGGATTGTAAGCACACGGTTTCAGGTACTGTTTCACTCCCCTCCCGGGGTACTTTTCACCTTTCCCTCACGGTACTGGTCCGCTATCGGTCATTAGGGAGTATTTAGGCTTATCAGGTGGTCCTGACAGATTCGCACGGGATTTCTCGGGCCCCGTGCTACTTGGGATACTTCACCAGGCGGTACACAACATTTCGGTTACGGGGCTCACACCCTCTCTGGCCGGCCTTTCAAGACCGTTCACCTATGCCTGTACTACTCACCTTCCCAGCCCGGCAGAGCTGGAGTGGGAAGTCCCACAACCCCGACCATGCAACGCCCGCCGGCTATCACACATGGAACGGTTTAGCCTGATCCGCGTTCGCTCGCCACTACTGACGGAATCACTATTGTTTTCTCTTCCTGCGGGTACTGAGATGTTTCACTTCCCCGCGTTCCCTCCACGCACCCTATGTGTTCAGATGCGGGTCACCAGGTAACTCGCGCCCCTGGCGGGGTTTCCCCATTCGGACACCCTGGGATCACAGTCCGGTTATCGACTCCCCCAGGCTTATCGCAGATTCCTACGTCCTTCTTCGGCTCCTAATGCCAAGGCATCCACCGTGTGCTCTTAAAAACTTGACCACAAAAGATCAAAAAAACTAATTCACGAGAGAACCATGAAAACCAACCCACACACCCAAAGGCGCCCAGGTCAGATCCAGGTTCATATTCTTGGAAATTGCTTCTTATAAAAGATGCTCGCGTCCACTATGTAGTTCTCAAACAACAACCCCGTACCACACACCCCACACACGCCCC
>NZ_JBFRDB010000047.1:0-2738 GCF_052113365.1 Arthrobacter sp. YAF17
CCACAGCGCCGATGGTACTGCACCCGGGAGGGTGTGGGAGAGTAGGTCACCGCCGGAACATCATTACACGGTCGAGAGCCCCAACCACAGGTTGGGGCTCTCCCGCATTTAACCCACAAAACCAATATGGGCCACCCGCAGCGCGGCCCCATCACGGGCCGGACACCGCTCAGCGGGGGAACTTCCGGCTGTGAATCCAAGCCAGGAGCTCGAGGACGAGCCCTCCGCCAACCGCGGCCACGAGAGCTGCCCGCAACAAATCCGCCGGCGGCCAGGCCAGATGGAAAAACTCCTGGGCCAACGGCAGGTTGAGCAGGATGACGAGACTGGCGCACATCGCCAGCACTACCGCCAACTTCCTTGCGTCGAGCGGTCGGGAGACTACCGTGAGGATCCACAACCCGAGCACAGACAGGGTAAGGACCGATGCGGACTGCAGCGGCTCCGGCCCGGCGTCGGCAGCTCCGCTGGAAGTCGCGTACAGGTTCAACCCCAGCAGGGCACCCGTGACGATGAGCCCGGCGGGGATCGCGAAGGACAGGGACCGGCGCAGGAACCCCGGCCGGTAGCGGCGGGTATTGGCCATCAGGGCCAGGAAGAAGGAGGGGATGCCGATCGTCAGGCCGTCGGTGAAGGACAGCTGGCGGGGCAGGAACGGAAACTGCAGGTTGAGGAGCCCGAAGCTGACTGCGATCGCGATCGAATAGGCCGTCTTGCTGAGGAACAGCTTGGACACCCGCTCGATGTTGGCTATCACCCGGCGGCCCTCCGCGACCACCCCGGGCAGCCGATCGAAGCGTCCGTCCAACAGCACCAGCCGGGCCACGGCCTTCGTGGCCGGTGCCGCCGAGTTCATGGCTATGCCAAGGTCCGCCTCCTTCAGTGCCAGGACATCGTTGACGCCGTCGCCTGTCATTGCGACCGTATGCCCCCGGCGCTGAAGTGCTCCCACCATGTCCTTCTTCTGGTGCGGACTCACCCGGCCGAAGACCGTGTTGTCGCCCATGACCTCTTCAAGACGTTGGGGATCCTCGGGGAGTTTCCGGGCATCGTAGCCATCGCCGATGTCCAGGCCCACGCTGCGTGCAATCGCCGCGACGGTCCGGGGATCGTCTCCCGAGATGATTTTCAGCTCCACACCCTCATCGCGGAAGTACTCGAGTGTTTGCCGGGCATCGGGGCGGATCTGTTCCCGGAACGTGAGCACAACTACAGGATTCACTTTTGCCGGCAACGTCGGGTCGTTGGCAGTGATGGTGGTGCCGTCTGCGTAGGCGAGCAGAACCGTCCGCAGTCCGGAAGCGGCGAGCCGGCCGGCCCTGTCCAGGACGGCGCCCGTCGCCGGACCCGTTCCAGCGCCGCCAGGTCTGGCCGCAAGAACCACTTCAGGGGCGCCGAGGATCCAGGAACGCCGGCGTGGACCCCCGCCGTCGAACGTCACGGAGCTCCACTTCCGGGCGGAAGAGAACGGAACCGATGAGACCGCCGGCGTGCCGCCGTCGTGCTCAAAATCCGACTCAAGGCAACGCGACGTGGCGTTTGCCTCCGGATCCGCGGCGAACCACCCCAACGCGTGCTCCCAGCCAGGCTCGGCCGGTTCGGCCAGCTCATGCACGCCGTCAAAAATGATTCGGCCTTCGGTGAGGGTCCCGGTCTTGTCCAGGCAGAGGACATCGACGCGGGCCAGGCCCTCGACCGCGGCCAGCTCCTGGACGAGAACCTTGTTCCCGGCCAGCCGGACCCCGCCTACGGCGAATGCCACGCTCGAAAGCAGGACCAACCCCAACGGAATCATGGCGATCACGCTCGCAATCACCCCCACCATGGCGGATGTCCAGGCGCCGCTCGCGATGGCTTCCTGCCAGCCGCCCCTGGACTGCATCTCACCGTTGGCAACGATGAGCGCGACCGGCAACAGCGCCCAGGTGAGCCAGCGCAAGATCCGATTGAGGCTGTTGCGGATCTCCGAGTTCACCAGCGAGAACCGTTTCGCGTCAGCGGCGAGCTTGCTCGAAAAGGATTCAGCGCCCACCCGGACCACCCGGGCGGTGCCCCGGCCGGCGACAATGATCGAGCCGGAGAGCACCTCCGCCCCCGCCTCCTTATCCACGGGATCCGACTCCCCGGTGAGGAGTGATTCATCGGACTCCAGCCCTCCGCTCTCAAGGACGGAGGCATCGGCCGTGACCTGGTCCCCGGCCCGCAGGACCAGGACATCGTCAAGCACGACGTCGGCGGTCGGGATCTCCTGTACGGACCCGTCACGCAGGACCCGGGCCAGCGGGGCCTCGAGGACGGCGAGGCGGTCCAGGGAACGCTTGGCGCGGTACTCCTGCACAACGCCGATGACGGCGTTGCCGACAGCCGCCAAGCCAAAGAGCGCGTCCTGCCAGCTGCCCAGCAGGAGCAGGAAGATAAAGCTCGTGCCGACGATCGCGTTGAACAGAGTCAGCACGTTGGCGCGGACGATCTCCCAAAGGCTCCGGCTGGTCGCGTCGGGCACGCGGTTGTCCAGGCCGCTGCTCATCCGGTAGGCGACGTCGCCACGGGACAGGCCGGCGGCGGCAGGTCCGGACACGCGCCGATGAACCACCTCTGGTCTATGACGCCGGTGTTCTGCCATCACCTCCTGATCGTAACGGGGCGTGCTGCGAAATGCAGGTGATGCAGCCCACAGGAATGACTTTCCGGGGTTTGTGGGTGCAGTAGGACCTCGGAGGCGATGATTTCGGTGTGGG
>NZ_JBFRDB010000048.1:0-2050 GCF_052113365.1 Arthrobacter sp. YAF17
GAGAACCATGAAAACCAACCCACACACCCAAAGGCGCCCAGGTCAGATCCAGGTTCATATTCTTGGAAATTGCTTCTTATAAAAGATGCTCGCGTCCACTATGTAGTTCTCAAACAACAACCCCGTACCACACACCCCACACACGCCCCCCAAAGGGAACAACCGTGTGATCGGTGCAGCCAGGAAACCAGAAACACAAGTCCCGGAACCACAGCCAACAGCCATGGAAACCGGTCCTGTTGTCTCAGGACCCAACAGTGTGCCAAACACTAAACCGCCATACCCCCCGCCGCACCGTTCCAGGACCACTCTCAAGAGAGGGTCCGTACTGGGTGCCGCGGAAAACGCAGCGGCCGCTATTTGTTGATATTCCACCCGTGAGCACCCGCCGCAGAACTTGCGTCTGCGCAACGGGCGTACTCCTGACAACCCCTCCACACTCACATACATGAGGCAAGGTGATTGTAGGTGCTCCTTAGAAAGGAGGTGATCCAGCCGCACCTTCCGGTACGGCTACCTTGTTACGACTTAGTCCCAATCGCCAGTCCCACCTTCGACAGCTCCCTCCCACAAGGGGTTAGGCCACCGGCTTCGGGCCACCTCACAGTATCGCAACCCTTTGTACCGGCCATTGTAGCATGCGTGAAGCCCAAGACATAAGGGGCATGATGATTTGACGTCGTCCCCACCTTCCTCCGAGTTGACCCCGGCAGTCTCCTATGAGTCCCCGCCATAACGCGCTGGCAACATAGAACGAGGGTTGCGCTCGTTGCGGGACTTAACCCAACATCTCACGACACGAGCTGACGACAACCATGCACCACCTGTAAACCGACCGCAAGCGGGGCACCTGTTTCCAGGTGTTTCCGGTTCATGTCAAGCCTTGGTAAGGTTCTTCGCGTTGCATCGAATTAATCCGCATGCTCCGCCGCTTGTGCGGGCCCCCGTCAATTCCTTTGAGTTTTAGCCTTGCGGCCGTACTCCCCAGGCGGGGCACTTAATGCGTTAGCTACGGCGCGGAAAACGTGGAATGTCCCCCACACCTAGTGCCCAACGTTTACGGCATGGACTACCAGGGTATCTAATCCTGTTCGCTCCCCATGCTTTCGCTCCTCAGCGTCAGTTAATGCCCAGAGACCTGCCTTCGCCATCGGTGTTCCTCCTGATATCTGCGCATTTCACCGCTACACCAGGAATTCCAGTCTCCCCTACATCACTCTAGTCTGCCCGTACCCACCGCAGATCCGGAGTTGAGCCCCGGACTTTCACGGCAGACGCGACAAACCGCCTACGAGCTCTTTACGCCCAATAATTCCGGATAACGCTTGCGCCCTACGTATTACCGCGGCTGCTGGCACGTAGTTAGCCGGCGCTTCTTCTGCAGGTACCGTCACTTTCGCTTCTTCCCTACTGAAAGAGGTTTACAACCCGAAGGCCGTCATCCCTCACGCGGCGTCGCTGCATCAGGCTTTCGCCCATTGTGCAATATTCCCCACTGCTGCCTCCCGTAGGAGTCTGGGCCGTGTCTCAGTCCCAGTGTGGCCGGTCACCCTCTCAGGCCGGCTACCCGTCGTCGCCTTGGTGAGCCATTACCTCACCAACAAGCTGATAGGCCGCGAGTCCATCCAAAACCACAATAAAGCTTTCCACCCCCCACCATGCGATGAGGAGTCATATCCGGTATTAGACCCAGTTTCCCAGGCTTATCCCAGAGTTAAGGGCAGGTTACTCACGTGTTACTCACCCGTTCGCCACTAATCCCCCAGCAAGCTGGGATCATCGTTCGACTTGCATGTGTTAAGCACGCCGCCAGCGTTCATCCTGAGCCAGGATCAAACTCTCCGTTGAAGTAAAACAGACACACCATGCGCCCCCGGGAAAACGGGATGCACACAATGCACAAAATTTGAAACCAGCTGTAAAAACCAGACCACACCACGGGGTGGCGCAACCTGGTCAATTCAACCAATTCAATACAATAAATTGGTATCAACAAACTTGGCACACTATTGAGTTCTCAAACAACAGACACACCCGGCACCACCACAAC
>NZ_JBFRDB010000049.1:0-1360 GCF_052113365.1 Arthrobacter sp. YAF17
CGCGTTGACTCATAAAAAACCTCCGCGTAGCCGGATACGTTGCCTCATGGGAAAAGCTCCGGGACGTTGGCCGCGGACATCCTTGAGGGATGGGATTGACGATGGGTGAGCGCAAGGCGGTGACGAAGCACCTGGCCGAGTCCTACCGGGCCGGTGATCGGGCCAGGAAGGGGCGGATTCTGGATGAGCTGGTCGAGCTGACCGGCTGGCACCGGGATCATGCCCGGTCGGTTTTGCGGCATGCGCTCGATCCCCCGCGGCCCCGGCCCGTCAGGCCGGGACGTGCCCCGGTTTACGGGGCTGATCTGCAGGACGGGCTCGTGCTTTGCTGGGCGGTGCTGCGTGCCCCGGCGGGGAAGTTGCTGGCACCGATGCTGCCGGAGCTCGTGCCGATGCTGCGGGCTGAGAAGGCCCTGGACATCACTGACGGGCAGGCAGCGTTGCTCGCCCGCATGAGCGCGGCGACCGTCGACCGGCGGCTGGCGGGCCAGCGGGCGAAGCTCTTGCCGCGTGGCCGGACCCATACCAAACCCGGATCGCTGCTGAAGTCCCAGATCCCTGTGCGCACCTGGGCCCAGTGGGACGACGCGGTGCCCGGCTTCGTCGAGATTGACCTGGTCGGCCACGACGGCGCTAATAGTTCCGGCCAGTTCTGTTTCACCCTCACGGTCACCGATATCGCTACCGGCTGGACCGTAAACCGGTCCGTGCCGAACAAGGCACAGAAGCACGTCTTCGCGGCCCTGCAGCACGTCCAGACCGTCTTCCCGTTTCCCGTGATCGGCATCGATTCGGATAACGGCAGCGAGTTCATCAACAACGAGCTCTTCGAGTTCTGCGTGCAGCACCGCATCACCTTCACGCGGTCCCGCCCGGGCAACAAGAACGACGGCGCCCACGTGGAGCAGAAGAACTGGTCCCGGGTCCGGGAGCTTGTCGGATACCAGCGCTACGACACCGTCGGGGAACTGCAACTGCTCAACGAGATCTGGGAGCTGGACCGGATCTTCACCAACTACCTGCTGCCCCAGCAAAAACTCATCGCCAAGGCCCGCCACGGAGCCAAAGTGAGCAAAACCCATGACCGGGCAGCGACCCCACACCGCCGCGCTTCAGCTCACCCGGCCCTGTCGCGGATGCCAGTGATCCGGATGAACGCGCAATACAAAAAGATCCGGCCGGCCGCCCTCTCACGGCAGATTCTGGCCCTCACCGGCCAGCTAGAAGCCATCGCCACTGCCAAACAGGCTGCCCCCGTCAAACCCGCCGTGAACGAACGATGGAACCAACGCGCCAGCCGGAGGAATTCATCTGAGGCAACGACTGCACCTTCCCGGAGGTATTGACATGAGGCAACAGG
>NZ_JBFRDB010000050.1:0-1349 GCF_052113365.1 Arthrobacter sp. YAF17
CCGCCGAGGACCTCGAGATCATCGCCGACAAACTCAACAACCGGCCCCGTCCCACGCTCAACCTCGAGACCCCCAAACAACGCATGCGCCAACTCATTGCCACCGCGGCCTAAACCCAGTTGTTGCAACGACCAATTGACTTTGAGGCCCCGGGATGGGCCGGAAGTGACCCCGCGTTGCTTGGTCTTAGCGCCCGGGGGGCGGTTGTGCCCCCGGACCGATGGGCCTAGAGTGGCCATCGGCCAACTGGGTCCCGCCTCGGTTCGTGATCATGCGCCGGAGGCCGCTCCCCCGTTCTGATCGAGGAGATATCTATGGAAACCCGTACACTCGGTTCGCTCACCGTCTCGGCTCTGGGTTTGGGCTGCATGGGCATGAGCGAGTTCTACGGCCACGGTGAGGACAACGAATCCGTCGCCACCATCCAGGCCTTTCTCGACGCCGGCGGAAGCCTGCTCGACACGGCTGACATGTACGGCCCGTTCACCAATGAGGAGCTTGTGGGCCGGGCCATCGCAGGCCGGCGCGACGACGTCGTACTGGCCACCAAATTCGGCAACGAACGGCGGCCCGACGGATCCTGGGTGGGCATCAACGGCTCCCCCGGCTACGTCCGCGCCGCCTGTGACGCAAGCCTGCAGCGGCTGGGCGTGGACCACATCGACCTGTACTACCAGCACCGGGTGGACAAGACCGTCCCGATCGAGGAAACCGTCGGGGCCATGGCTGAGCTGGTACAGGCCGGCAAGGTCCGGCACCTTGGCCTGTCCGAGGCCAGCGCCGACACCGTTCGCCGGGCCCACGCGGTGCACCCCATCACCGCCCTGCAGACCGAATACTCGTTGTGGGAGCGCGAGCCGGAAACGAAGGTCTTCCCGGTCCTCGCCGAGCTCGGCATCGGTTTTGTCCCCTACAGCCCGCTGGGCCGCGGCTTCCTGACCGGCCAGTTCCGCAGCCCCGAGGACTTTGCGGCAGACGATTTCCGCCGGCACTCCCCGCGTTTCCAGGGCGAGAACTTTGACCGCAACCTGCAGCTCGTGGACCGGGTCAAGGAGTTGGCTGACGCGAAGGGCTGCACCCCGGGGCAACTGGCGCTGGCATGGCTGCTGGCCCAGGGCGAGCACATCGTTCCCATCCCTGGCACCAAGAAGGTCGACCGCCTGCGGGAAAACCTGGGCGCTGCCGACGTCGAACTCTCCGCCGAGGACCTGACCCGTCTGGACGAACTCGCTCCGGCCGGCGCGGCCGCCGGGGCGCGGTACCCGCACATGGATTCGATCGACGTCTAAGCCGGGCCCAGCGGAAACGGCAACGCGGGGTCACTTACGGCCCATCCCACGCCCCGGGAT
>NZ_JBFRDB010000051.1:0-1285 GCF_052113365.1 Arthrobacter sp. YAF17
CCGGTAGGCCGGACGGCACCGGCACGCCCCGCTGTGCGTCCCCTGGTAGGCCGAACGCGACCGACACGTGCCGCTGTGCGTCCCCTGGTAGGCCGAACGCGACCGACACGTGCCCCGCCGTGCGTCACCTGGTAGGCCGGACGGGACCGACATGCGCCGCCGTGCGTCACCTGGTAGGCCGGACGGGACCGACACGCGCCGCCGTGGGTCACCCGGTAGGCCCGTCGCGACCAACGCGCCCCGCTGCGTATGGCGGGGCAGTCACGACGGCGGCTCACAGCTGCGCCGCCTCTGGCGGAGTCTCACAGACTCACCGTCATCGCGGCCCCCGCAATTCGGTGGCCACGATTGACTCCTCGCATGCTGTGCCGGCGCCAGTTTGCGATAGCCCGCCTGAGCGATTTGCGTGCCCCTGCGTCGCCTGCCGCGGCAACAGGACGCCGGTAACGAAGGCACGCTGTGCGGTGCTGGTGGTGGTGCTCCTGCTGGCGCTGACCCGGCTCATGCCCCGTCCGTGCCCGCTCGTCTGCCCCTGTCCGTTCCCGAGCCAGCCGTCTGGCATCGCAGCTGGACGACCGCGACGAAGCTACTCTGTGTCGCGCCGATAGCGTGCCGTTGCCTTGCCATGCAGAGCCATCACAGGCCCTGCCATGCGATGCCCGTCTACGTGCCAGACGTCTGCCCGTTCCCGTGACGGCGTCTCCCCGCGGCCCGCCTGCTTGCCCTGGGCAGTTGAGTCCCGCGCCCGAGTCAGTTGGAGTTTGGGAATCCTCAGAGGTCCCGGTGCCCTCGCATGCCTGGGCGCGTACGGATCCTGCCTTGCCTTGCCTCCCCGGCCGGGGTCAGGCGGCGTGGCTGAGGTCTGTGGGGTGGAAGTAGTAGTTGCGTCGGGGTTTTTGGCGTGGGTCGATGTGGGGTGGCGGGATGAACCAGGGGATGCCGGTGCGGAGTTGGATGGTCCATTGTTCTTTGTGGATCAGGTGGTGGTGGTGTGAGCAGAGCAGGGTTCCGTTGTCTGTGCTGGTGGTTCCGCCGCGGGACCAGTAGGTGATGTGGTGGGCTTCGCACCAGGGGGCGGGGATGGTGCAGCCGGGGAAGGTGCAGCCTTGGTCGCGGGTGGTGAGGGCTTTGCGGAGGTGGGGCGGGAAGACCCGGGAGGCGCGGCCGATGTCCAGGATCCGTCCTTCGCCGCCGAGGAGGACGGGGATGATGTCCGCGTCGCAGGCGATTTTCCGGGCGGTGGAGGCGGTGACGGGCCCGGTGAAGAGCAGGGTTCCGGTGTGCG
>NZ_JBFRDB010000052.1:0-1280 GCF_052113365.1 Arthrobacter sp. YAF17
CTCAAAGTCAATTGGTCGTTGCAACAACTGGGTTTAGGCCGCGGTGGCAATGAGTTGGCGCATGCGTTGTTTGGGGGTCTCGAGGTTGAGCGTGGGACGGGGCCGGTTGTTGAGTTTGTCGGCGATGATCTCGAGGTCCTCGGCGGTGAAGACCGAGAGATCAGTGCCCTTTTCGAACCAGTGGCGCAGCAGCCGGTTGGTGTTCTCGTTGGTTCCGCGCTGCCAGGGTGAGTGCGGGTCGCAGAAGTACACTCCCGCGTCCAGTGCCATCTGGATGCGGGGGTACTGCACCATCTCAACTCCCCGGTCCCAGGTCACGGTTTTGACCAGCTGATCCGGGAGCCGGCGCATCTGGGCAATCATGGCATCGGCGACTTCCTGAGCGGTGTGCCGGCCGGCAAGGTGCAGCAGCATCGTGTACCGGGTGCTGCGCTCGACCAGGGTGCCGATGGCACTGCGGCCGTCCTTGCCGATGATGAGATCCCCTTCCCAATGCCCTGGCACGGCACGGTCGGCTGCTTCGGCGGGGCGTTCGGAGATCTTCGGGGCATTCTTGTAATGCTGGCCTGCGTTTCCCCGGGGCCGCTCACCGCGGGGCGTCCGTTTGCTACGGCTGGTGCTTAGGCACCGGTAGAGATCCTTGCGGAGTTCGCCGCGGCCCTGGACGTAGAGGCTCTGATAGATCGTTTCGTGGCTGATCTGCATGCTCTCATCGTGACCGAAGGTCTGCTTCAGCACCAAGGACACCAGCTTCGGGGACCAGCCATCATCCATGGCGTCCTCGACGTACTTGGCCAGCCCCGGGTTCTGTAGCCGGAAGGCTTTAGGGCGCCGGGCGCGCTGATGGGTGCGTATCTGTGCCACGTCGGCCTGATACGACCCGTCAGCGCCCTGGTTCCGGCGGATTTCCCGCCATACAACCGATCTGTCCCTGCCGATTTCTCGCGCGATCGCCGCGGCCTTGGCGCCTTCGCGGATCCGGATCATGATCACCGCCCGGTCCACCAGATGGAGCCGGTTCGACCCGGGCCGGAGAGCCGGCACCGGGCCGGCCTCAACGCCGCCGTCAACACCCATACGCATCCGCATGCCGCCAGTCTCACCCAGCCACCGCTGCGTATTACTTCGCCACACCCCAATCCGGGCAGAGGCTTCCTTGACCGACACCCCCTGCCGCAGAAGCGAAAAGAACTCATCCTTCAGCGCATCCGGCGCCCGAAAACCACTCGGCATGGCAACCTCCAAAAAATCAGATGTTGCAACGACCGTATGATTCTGCG
>NZ_JBFRDB010000053.1:0-626 GCF_052113365.1 Arthrobacter sp. YAF17
GAGAACCATGAAAACCAACCCACACACCCAAAGGCGCCCAGGTCAGATCCAGGTTCATATTCTTGGAAATTGCTTCTTATAAAAGATGCTCGCGTCCACTATGTAGTTCTCAAACAACAACCCCGTACCACACACCCCACACACGCCCCACCCAAAGGAGAGAACAACCGTGTGATCGGTGCAGCCAGGAAACCAGAAACACAAGTCCCACACCCCGCACCCTCCCCCGAAGGAAAAGGACACAGACCATGGTCCTGTTGTCTCAGGACCCAACAGTGTGCCAAACACTACCCAGCGAATCATTCCGGCCGCGTTCCAGGACCACCGCATTTCCCAAAGGGAAGACGCAGGGTCCGTACTTGCCGCCGGCATGTGCCGCCAGGCACCTATTTGTTGATATTCCACCCGTGAGCACCCGCCGCAGAACTTGCGTCTGCGCAACGGGCGTACTCCTGACAACCCCTCCACACTCAAATTCATGAGGCAAGGTGATTGTAGGTGCTCCTTAGAAAGGAGGTGATCCAGCCGCACCTTCCGGTACGGCTACCTTGTTACGACTTAGTCCCAATCGCCAGTCCCACCTTCGACAGCTCCCTCCCACAAGGGGTTAGGCCACCGGCTTCGGG
>NZ_JBFRDB010000054.1:0-550 GCF_052113365.1 Arthrobacter sp. YAF17
CCCCGCACGGCGGAATCTTCGTCTTCTTCGCGATCGACAACTTCCCCCGCACGGCGGAATCTTCGTCTTCTTCGCGATCGACAACTTCCTGATGTTCGTCGTCGCCATCGCGGCCGGAACCGTCGTGAGTGCCTTCGCAGTGATCGGGCTCAAGCGCTACGCGGTTAAGAAGCCGGTTGATACGGTGGAGCAGGTACCCGTAGCCGCCTGAGCCGTCCAGAAAAACCTTCCCTAGCTGACATCAAGGAGCAGAAATGACCGAACGTAACGCCACCATTGCCAGCCGCGTAGGGCTGCACGCCCGACCGGCCGCCATCTTTGCCGAGGCTGCAGGCGAGTTCGATCTCGAAATCACCATCGCCCGGCTGGGTGAACCCATCGACGAGGCCATGGACGCCGCCAGCATCCTGTCCCTCATGAGCCTGGGCGCGTCCCACGGCGAGGTTGTGGTGCTGCGCGCCGAGGGCGACGGCGCCGACGCCGCCCTGGAGCGCCTGGTCCAGATCCTCGAAACGGACCACGACGCCGAATAGCGTCACCGCCAGCGGCC
>NZ_JBFRDB010000055.1:0-364 GCF_052113365.1 Arthrobacter sp. YAF17
GACGTCAACACAGCCATCGGCGTCACCGGCAACCACGGATACACCAACAACATCCCCATCACCCAACCCGGCACCTACCGCATCTGCACCTACGGCATCCCCGTCACCGCGTTCTCCAACGGCAACACCCTCCTCGGCTGCAACACACTCCAAGCCCAGAGCGTTCCTTCGCCTCTGGGGTCCCTGGACGAGACCCGAATCATCGCAACTTCCAMCGGCGCGGCCCTGACCATCCGCGGCTGGACCCTGGACCCCGGCACCCCAGCTCAGTCAATCCCCGTACACATCTACGTCACCGCACCCGACGGCAAAACCCAGGGATACCCCTTCACCGCCAACCAGGCCCGACCCGACGTCAACACAG